>DATLGP010000134.1:0-1784 GCA_035540395.1 Actinomycetota bacterium | reverse complement strand
CCGCGCGCCTTCGTGGCTCCCGCCGCCCTGCTGGCGGCACTTACCCTGGCCCTGGGTCTTTTTCCCGGTGCAGCGGCGGTTCTGGTTGCCGGCGCCGCCGGCGCCCTGGATCCCGCGGCGCGGGAGGGGGCGCTATATCTGTGGCACGGCCTGACCCCGGCACTCGGGTTCTCGGTGGTGGCGGTGGCCGTCGGTGCGCTGCTGTTTCGCTACCGCCAGCGGGTGGAGCGTGCCCAGGCAAGAATGAAGACCGGTCCCAGCGCCGAGGCCGGCTACCACTTCCTGGTCAAGGGCCTCATCCACAACGCGGACCGGATTACCGGCGTAGTCCAGAACGGGTCCTTGCCTGTCTACATAGCCATCATCTTGTTGACGACTGTGGCGCTTCCCGCCTGGGCCCTGGCTACCGGGGGCCTCGGGCCCGGTGATCTCACTTTCGCCGAATCCCCGCTGCAGGCCGTTGTGGGGGCCGCGGTCATGGTTGCGGCGCTGCTCATGGCCCGGGCACGCCAGCGCTTCGTCGCGGTTCTGCTTCTGGGGGCAGTAGGGTTCGGCGTGGCGGTCCTGTTCGTGATCCAGGGGGCCCCGGACCTCGCCCTTACCCAGCTGCTGATCGAAACGATCGTCCTCGTGATCTTCGTTCTGGTGCTGCGCCACCTCCCCCCCTGGTTCCGGCCGGTGCGCTGGCCCTTCGGCCGAGCGCTGCGGATCTTCGTATCCGCCGCCGTGGGCCTGTTCGTGGCAACCTTCGCCTTCCTGGCCGCCAACCCCGGAGGCGAGGGCCACGTTTCCCGGGAGTACCTCGATCGAGCCCTCCCGGAGGGAGGCGGAAACAACGTGGTCAATGTGATCCTCACCGACTTTCGAGGCCTCGACACCCTCGGAGAGATAACGGTGCTGACGGTCGCCGCATTCGGCATCGCCGCCCTGGTCCTGGTGGGCCGGCGCGAGAAGGAGTCCGAGCTCGATGAAGTTTGACCGCTCGCTGATTCTTGCCACCTCGGTGGACGTGGTCTTTCCCACCGCCCTGGTGTTCTCGGTTTTCCTCCTGTTTGCCGGCCACAACGCCCCGGGCGGCGGGTTCATCGGCGGCCTGGTGGCGGGCGCGGCCTTCGTCCTGCGTTTCGTCGACGCCGGCCCCCTGGCGCTTCCCGGGGAAAAGCGGTTTCCGGGAGTGCTGCTGGGGTCGGGTTTGGCCATCGCGGTGCTGTCGGGAACCATCGGCTGGATGGTGGGCGGCGACTTCCTGGAGGGCATCAAGGTCGACGCCGAGCTGCCGCTCCTCGGGTCCGTCCACGCCAGCTCCGCCCTGGTCTTCGACATCGGCGTGTACCTGGTGGTCGTGAGCCTGGTCCGCACCGTCCTGTCGGTCCTGGGCGGGGAGGCGGCGGAGTGATAGTCGTGCTGGTGTTGGTCGTGGGATGGCTCTACGCCATCGGCACCTACCTGATGCTTCAGCGAAGCCTGACCCGGATCATTCTCGGCCTGGCGGTGATGGGGCACGGCGCCAACCTGCTGCTGCTCTTGGCCGGCGGCCGGGCCGGCAGGCCCCCGATCATCGGCCGGGGAACCGTCGACTCGTTCGCCGATCCCCTCCCCCAGGCGCTGGCGCTGACCGCAATCGTCATCACGTTCGGGGTGACCGCCCTCCTGCTCGCGCTGGCCTACCGGAGTTGGCGCCTGAGCCATGACGACGAGGTTGAGGACGATGTCGAGGACCGGCGGATCGCCCGAATCGGGCAACGCGGAGACGAATGAATATCGTCCTGCCGTTGTTGCTGGCT
>DATLGP010000133.1:0-4949 GCA_035540395.1 Actinomycetota bacterium | reverse complement strand
ATGTGAAGGGCTGCTCTGAGTGCGTCCTGGTAGGCCTCGACCTGCCGGCTGAACTCTTGGGGGGAAATCTCGAAGGGTAGCGGCGGCACCAGGTCCCTGGTCAGCTGCCGGAACCGGTAGACCCCGGCGGCTCCGAGCGCGGCAATCCCGATCAGCATCCCCACCATACGGGCCACCACCACCGCGGCCGAGACAACGCCGTGCTGATCCGGAGTCGACGATCGAAGCGCCACCGAAGCCAGGGGAGCGATGATCAGGCCGAGGCCGAAGCCGGCGAGCGCCAGGTCCACCCCCATCCGGGGCACGGTGAGCCCGGCCAGCCGGTAGGCGGCGTCGCCGATCTCCATAGGCCAGCGGGAGATCAGCCAGTAGGCGGCCGCCGCCAGGGTGAGCCCGCCGGCGGCGACCAGCCGTTCCCCGGCGTGCCGGGTGAGGAGACCGCCGGCAACCGCGCCTCCGGCCAGGGCGGCCAGAAAGCGGGAGAGGACCAGCGCTCCGCCCAGCCCGTCCTCACCCATCAGGGTCCTCGCCAGGAGCGGAATGTCCACCAGGGTGACCATCAGCGCCACCCCGGCCAAAAAGCTGCATCCCAGCGTGGCCAGGAACGGCCTGACCGAAACCCGGGACAGGTCGATGAGCCGGGAGGACGACCTTTTTTCCCAGAAAAAGAACGCCGCCAGACTCAGGCCGGCCAGCGCGAGCATCGGCCAACCCCAGGGGGGCAGCACCGTGCGGGAGGTGTCGGTGTTGTACAGGCCGGCCACCAGGGCCCCGAGGCTGATGGCCAGCAGCAGCCCCCCGCCCAGGTCTACCTTCAGCTCCCTGCGGCCCCCGGTAGCCGGGAGCCCCCGGTGGACTGCGTACATCGCCAGGGCGACCAGGGGAAGGTTGGTCCAAAAGACGCTTCGCCATCCCAGCAGTGCGGCCAATCCTGCGCCGTAGAGCGGTCCCAGCACACTGCCCAGTTCCTGGGCCCCTCCGACCAGGCCCAGCGGAAGCGGCCGGGACCTTTCCTCCCACAGGTCGCTGATCACCGCGAAGGTCACCGGGAGCAACGCGCCGCCGGCGGCACCCTGAACCAGGCGGCCTGCGACAAGGATGGACAGCGACGGGGCTGCCGCCGACACAGCCGACCCGATGGCGAAGAACAACAGGCACCCCTGGATCACCCGCCTACGGCCCACCCGGTCCGATAGCTGGCCGAGCAGCGGCATCGCCGCCACGTAGCCGAGCAGGTAGGCAGTGACTATCGGGGTGGCCCGCTCCGGACTCTGGATCGGAATACCCATGTCCCGCATCACGTCGACCATGATCGTGACGACGACGTAGGCATCCAGCGCGGCAAGAAGAACTGCGGTGGAGCCGACCCCCGCCGCCAGCCGCCGGCGTTGGAGGGCGGGGGTCCGGCTCAACTTCGGATAGGGCTGGGCCGGTGCTTAGACCGGAACCTGGATGTCCACCGGCTCGTCGAACCTGGAGAGGGTCACGGTGACCACGGTCTCGCCGTCCTGCCCGGAGATCGTGAAGGGCACGCGGGCCCGGACCAGGTGCTTGTTCTCCTGGTGAACCCAGATGGTGGCCTCGCCGCCGGCGCCGGAGGCCAGCAGGGATAGACCCTCCACCCGCGCCGGGTTCAGGTTTCCGGTGATCCGGTAGGTCGGGACGCCTTCGATGGTCTCGGTGTCCTCGGTGGTGGCCTCGGTCACCTGGCGCAGGGCGTTGGGAAGGCTCCGCTCGCCGGTTAGCAGCCCGGTGGGGTTGAAGATCCGGCTGTAAATGGCTTCGGGGACCGGCCGGAAGCCCCCGGTGGGACCCTTCAGGTACGGAACGTTGTCCACTACCACGTACTCGTATTCAACCAGTTGCCCGGCCTGCAGCACCTGGGCGGTCGCAGTGACGCCGCCTTCCCGGGTGATCGCGCCCTCGGCCCGGGTGATCTGGAAGTTGGACGGGCGGTCCCCTTCCACCGAAAGAGCGAAGTGCATCGAGCTAACGCCGTCCAGGGCGTCGGCGCTCTCGCTCAACAACGTCCTGCCGTCGGGCAGGTCCGAAGCCGGCCCCCCGCGGTCGCAGCCGGCAAGCAGCGCCGCCAGCAGTACGGCGACAACCGGAAGGCGCCAGGTCCGGCGCGAGAGATTTCTCATAGCTCTATTTTGTCACCGAACGATAAAACTCTGTGCCGGTGAAGACGGCCGGTCCTCTCAAGTTCGCACGTGCAGTGCCAGATCCACTGCGTCAACCGAGTGGGTGATCCGGCCCACCGAGACCGCATCGGGCTTCAGGGCCGCGATCGCGCCCACCGTGTCCAGCGATATCCCCCCCGAAACCTCGAGAAACAGGCCCGCGGGCTTGGTCTTCACGGCCTGTTCGACCACCGCCAGTTCTGCGTTGTCCAAAAGGACCCGTTCGGCTCCGGCGGAGGCCGCCTCGTTCATCTCGTCCAGGGTCCGTACCTCCACCTCCACCTCCAGGCTGCTGCGGGACTTCGCCCGCCTGACCGCCTCGGCGATGCCTCCCGCCAGCCTGCAGTGGTTGGTCTTGATGAGGATCGCGTCGTAGAGACCCTCCCGGTGCAGGTTGCCGCCGCCGACCGCCACCGCGTAGCGCTGGACCGCCCGGAGCCCGGGGATGGTCTTGCGGGTGCACAACAGCTTCACCCCGTGGGGTGCGCACGCATCGACGAAGCCGCTGGTGAGGGTCGCCACCCCCGACAGGTGTTGAAGAAAGTTCAGGGCCACCCGCTCGGCCGCCATGATCGAGCGGGCCCTCCCGGTGATGTGCGCCACCTCGGTTCCCGCTTCCAGGCGCGCCCCGTCGTCGAGCAGCCATTCCACCTGAAGGGTTTCGTCCATCTTGAAGAACACCGCGCCGGCAACCGGGCGCCCGGCCAGAACCCCCGGCGACTTGGCCACGATGACGGCGGTTGCCGTCTGGTCGGCGCCGAGGATGTTGTCGGAGGTGACATCACCGGCATCGGACAGGTCCTCGATGAGCGCCCGCTGGACCAAAAGCTTTAGAGTGCCCGGATCGATCTGCAGGTCTTCGTTCATAGGCGGGGTCTTCTCCTAACCAGTACCCTTAGATATATGGGAATTCTCGAGATGGACCTGGCAACCGGAGCCTACGGCGAGTGGGTAGCCAAACTTCGCGCCCAGGCTGCCAGCCGCAATGCGGTCATTCTCGCCCATAACTACCAGGAGCCGTGGATTCTGGAGGCGGCGGACATTGTCGGAGACTCGCTGGAGCTCTCCCGAAAGGCGGCCGAGACCGAGGCCGAGGTCATCGTCTTCTGTGGCGTCCACTTCATGGCCGAGACCGCCAAGATCCTTGCCCCGTCGAAGACGGTGCTGATCCCGGACCTGGAAGCAGGCTGCTCGCTTGCCGCCTCCATCACCGCCGATCAACTGCGCGCCTGGAAGGCCGAGCACCCGGGCGCGGTGGTCGTGTCCTACGTCAACACAACGGCCGAGGTGAAGGCGGAGTCCGACTACTGCTGCACCTCGTCCAACGCCCCGCGTGTGGTCGCTTCCATCGACCCCGGCAAGGAGATCCTGTTCTTGCCCGACATGTTTCTCGGCGCCCACGTCGAGCGGGTAACCGGCCGCAAGATGCACCTGTGGATGGGGGAGTGCCACGTCCACGCCGGTATTGCACCGGCCGACATCGACGCCCGGCTGGCCGAGAATCCCGATGCCGAACTCTACATCCACCCCGAGTGCGGGTGCGCCTCCCACGCCCTCTACCTGGCGTCAAGCGGCGCCCTGCCGGCAGGGCGGACCCATCTGCTCAGCACCTCGGGGATGCAGACGGCCGCGGCCTCCTCCTCGGCCGGCCAGATCATCGTTGCCACCGAGACCGGCCTGTTGCACTCGCTGCGCAAGAACAACCCGGACAAGCAGTTCCTGGCCGCCAACGAAGATGCGGTGTGCCGGTACATGAAGATGATCACTCCGGACAAGCTCCTCGCCAGCCTGGAGAACCTGCAGTTCGAAGTGACGGTTCCCCCCGATATCGCTGACCGGGCCCGTCTGGCCCTTGAAAGGATGATCAGCCTCTGATGCTCACCCAAGTCGACCCCGCACAGCTCAAATTCGACTCCGCCGGCCTGATCCCGGCGATAGTCCAGGACTCCGGCACCGGTGAGATTCTCATGATGGCGTGGATGAACCTTGAGTCGATTGCAAAGACCATAGAGACCAGGACGACCTGGTTTTGGAGCCGAAGCCGGCAGGAGTTCTGGAACAAGGGCGCTACTTCGGGCAACATGCAGCACGTCAGCGAGGTGCTGGTTGACTGCGACGCCGACGTCCTTCTGGTGAAGGTGACCCCCGACGGCCCCGCCTGCCACACCGGCGAGCGCACCTGCTTTTATCGCGCTCTCAGTTGACTTCGCAGTACCTGCCGTCCAGGGACAAGTTCGAGGACCTCAGGAAGCATCACAATGTCGTCCCGGTGTGGACCGAGGTGATAGCCGACCTGGAAACGCCGGTCTCCACCTACATGAAGCTCGTGCAGGGCGCCGATCCCGGCAGCGTGTCGTTCCTGCTGGAGTCGGTCGAACACGGCCAGCGCTGGGGCCGGTACTCGTTCGTGGGGGTGGACCCCTTCCTAGTTCTGACCTCGTACGACGGTGAGGTGCAGATCCAGGGCGAGCTGCTGGGCGACATCCCCGAGGCCACGCCGCTGGAGACGGTGCGCCGGATCCTGGAATCGTTCTCGGTCCCCACGATGCCCGAGCTGCCGCCGCTGATCGCCGGAGGTGTCGGGTTCCTGGGCTACGACGTCGTGCGCTACCTGGAGAAGCTGCCGCAGACGACCGTTGCCGACGTGGCCACCCCGGAGCTGATGCTGATCTTCGCCCGCACCCTGTTCGTGTTCGACCACCTGCGCCAGCGCCTCACCGTGGTGTCCAACGTGGTCGGCGAGGACACCTACGACCAGGCGATAGC
>DATLGP010000132.1:0-3230 GCA_035540395.1 Actinomycetota bacterium | reverse complement strand
GTCCACGGATATCCTCGTCGCCCACAGCGGGCGGACTTTCGTCCCGGCAACAGTGTCGAGCGTTTCTGCCCCGGTGGGCAGTGGGTATCTTAAATATGTCCGCACGTGTGGCTAACCGGGAAGTTGCTCGTGCGATGCGCGTCGATCCTGACGCCACAGCAGCTACGCCGAGCGCCTAGGAGCTCTAGTAGCCCACAAGTCAAAAACTCACGTCGCATGCGGATGCGCGCGAGATTCGGCCTGCGCTGAAGCAGTGCGGCGGTGGCTTTAGAGCTTTTGGAGGTGGTTCAATGAGTGCGAACCGGATGGATACGCGCAGTGCGCCGACGGCGGATTACGTAGGCCGGGCGCGCGGTGGGGTCTCACCCTGGTCTATCTTGACTGGCGTGTTGGTTGCCTACGGGGCGATGGTCGTCCTAGTGGCGCTATTTGGGTCCATCTTTGCGGCCACAGGGATGGCCGAAGGAGGTCTCCCGGGTGATCAGCTCCAGGCGGCTGCCTGGGGCACCTTGATTGGACTGTTCATCGTCCAGTTCCTGGCCTACATGTGGGGTGGCTACACCGCAGGAAGAATGGCCCGGGGAACCGGCTGGATCAACGGCATTCTGGTCGCGGTGACCGCAGTCGTGCTGGTGCTCATCCTGGGTGCCATGGTCGCCGGAGCCGTCGGTACCCCACCCGGCGAGGGAATCAACTGGCAGACCTTCCAGTTGCCGTTGGGTGAGGCTGGCGCATTTGCCACGGGCACAGGCATTGGCCTTCTGCTAGCGGCCCTGTTGGGAGGAGCTCTCGGCGGAGAGCTGGGCGCTCGCTGGCACGCCAAGCTGGAGACGGGCGACCGTTCCCGCTAACCGCCCCGGCAGAACCGGAAGCGTATCGACAAAGCCACCTACCGTCCGAATGAGGCGGTAGGTGGCTTTTGCGTCTAGGGATGCTGGGGGCGACTACGCATCAGCCCGAACGGCGTCGCTCACCTGCAGAAGCAGTTCGTTGACCCGGGACTTACGAACCGACACATCGAGGTCGAGCAGAGAAATGACACCTACCTGCCCCGGTCGCTGGGTCGCCCGCAGCACTGGAGAAGGTAGGAGCTCAGCGCCGAGGCACTACTTTCGCAGAACGTGAAGCTGAAAAAACCCTGCGTCCGCTTCGAGAGTCTCCGACGATCCGAAGCCTGCCGACCGGGCCAGTTCGTGGACGACGGAAGCCCGGATCACGGTGCCGATTGCGGCGGAGGGTTGCTCGGACATCGCGGCCGGAAGGCAATGGGTGATGCTCCAGCCGTACATCATCCGCTCCAACTCGTCACCGGGAGCGGTGAACTCGTCGGCCACCTTCTCATCGGCCACCAGAACCACTCCGTCGTCGGCCAGGGCCTCTTTCGCTGCCCGGAGCACTTCGGCCGGATTGGACATGTCGTGCAGAGCCTCCAGTACGGTGATCAGGTCGAAGGGCCCCTCCCGTCCCATCGCTGCGGCGTCGCCCAGCTCAAATCGAACCTCCACCCCAGCCTCCACCGCGTTCAGCCGCGCCGCAGCGATGCTGGCCGGGTCCATGTCCCACCCGCTGACCGACGCATCGGGCAACTGGCGAGCCATGGCGATGGCGGCCCAGCCGACACCGCAGCCCAGGTCGGCGACCGCGGCGCCGCTGCTCAGGCGATCCGCAAGGCCGTCGACAGCGCCGATCCAACTGGGCACCAGGTCGTGGGTGAACGCAGGCCGGTTGATGGCCCCCTGCCCGTTCATCAGGTGGGGTCCGTAGTCGGCGAAGCTGACGCCGTTGCCCGTGCGGTAAGCCTCGGTCACCTGGTCCAGCGTCTGTCCCACTCCCACCACGATGTCCGCCAGCGGCGACACGTGGCGGGGGTCCTCGCCGTCGACGAAGATCGCCGCATCGTGGGGGTCCAGGCGATACACCCGCCGGTCCGGCGCTGCGGCGGTGTCCTCGACGGTAAGGAACCCCGCCACTGCCTGCTGCTCCAACCACTCTCGGGCGTACCTCAAATGGATACCGGCCTCCTCAGCCAGCTCAACCGGGTTCTGCGGGCCGGCGGCAAGAGCCCGGTAGAGCCCGAGACTGCGGCCGATATGAACAGAAAAGATCTCGAGGGCCGCCGTGGCGGCTGAGATCAGGCGGTCCTCGAGGGCAGCCGAAGGCGCCGGGGGGTCAGTCGTGGTCATGAGGCTCCTTTCTGCGGGCAGGACTGATTGCCGGGTCAGTATCCGGGATAATCCGCTGATGAGCGAGACCTTCTGGTACTTCGAGCCATGCGAGGCCGAGCGGGTGGCTATCACCGTCGCCGACATGCCGGAGAACCCCGGCTACTGGGTCCGGGAGCAGGGTTTGGTCGGCACCGAAAGGCCGGCGGTTCGGGTGACCTTTCGCGGATCCACCTTCTACCTGGACGACGAGTTCGGCAAAGGATGGCGCAAGGTCACCGAGGAGCAGGGAAGTCCCCAGGCGGCCCACGCGGAGTTGCACCCCGTCGAAGGATCGGTACGACCGCGGGAGCCGTAGGCTTTCCGATGCTTCGGTGCCCGTGGCGGGTCCTTAAAGCGGGGCAGTCGCAGAATGCACAGCCTGTCGGCGCGCGACCGAGCTGAGTTATCTCAAAATTCCCGGTCGCTTGCGCCTTGTTCGTTCCTACTGGCGGAAGACATGTTGTTGCCGGCAGCATCGAAGGGAACGGTAGAGGGGCTCCAGGTCATGGTCGTGGTGCCGCCGGTATCGGCTGTGTCGCTCCCCGTACCAAGCGTGATGGTGATAACCGACCCCGACTGCACCATCGTCGACGGGGTGCCGGTGGCTCCGAATGTAAGCGGCGACGAGGTGCCGATTAGGCCACCCCCGTGGTAGTCCGAATTGTTGAGGTTGACCGAGCCCAACGGGAGTGTGGCGGAGTTGGAAGCGTTGCGCACGTCGAAACTATCGTTGCTGCACACCTTCACCAGCAAATTAAGGGTGCACCCTCCGTCGATGAGCCGGACCACGACGTTGGTGGAAGTTCCGGTCCATCCCGCCAGGACCGACTGTGGGTCGATCTGCTCGCTAAAGGTGAAGGTGATGGTGTCCCCGGCCTCGGCCCTTCCGGCAGTACCCCCTCCGTTGGCGGTTTGAATATCGGATGCGAAGGGCGCAGTGTTGTCGACGCCGACACTGAGGTTCGACTGGGTCCTGGTGTTGCCCGCCAGGTCGATGGAGGTGATGGAGTAGAGCCTGGTTCCATC
>DATLGP010000131.1:0-4154 GCA_035540395.1 Actinomycetota bacterium | reverse complement strand
GCAAGGGGGCCGCCTGGGAGCCGCCCCCCGGCCTGGACAAGGTCATGACCTACTTCGAGGACGCCGAATTGGTCGCCACCCAGGGGTGGGTGGAGGATCTGCGCAAGGTCAAGGATGCCGGCGAGATCGCCGAGATCAAGGCGGCCGCCGAGATGGGTGACGCCGGGTTTCACTACATCATCGAGCGGGTCAAGCCCGGGCTGACCGAGCGGGAGCTTGCCCTGGACCTCGAGTTCCACCTCCGCTCGATGGGGTCGGAGGGCGCGGGGTTGCCTGCGGTGACGTCGACGGGCGGCCCGCCGGGTGATCGAGGACGCCGGATACCCCGAGGCGTTCATTCACGGGCTCGGTCATGGAGTAGGGTTGAGATCCACGAGGCTCCCAGCCTCAAGACCGGTTTTGCGTGGGGTCGATATGGAGCCGGAGCGTAAAGCCGCCGCCAGTGGCCTGAACCGTTCAATGTCAAACCCAATCCCAATCGGGTGGCTGAGGGATGATTTCTCTACCCCTCATCCGCCCCTCAGGGCACAGTCGCCTAGGGTCTTTGCCGGTCTCTCGAAAAGCAGTGCTCTCCGGCACCTTGCCGACGAGCCGAAGACCGCCCGGGGGCACGGGTCCCCAGTCGTTAAGCCGTGCCGTTGAGCGCCCACGACCTCTTGCCTGAGCCATCGTACGGACCAGACCCGCAGGAGCAGGTCCCCCGCCCACTGATGCTCCAGACGTGGAGCAGCACCACGTTTCTGCATTGGGCGTACGAAGCCGAGACCGTAGCGAAGCAAATCCCCGACGGGCTCCAAGTTGATACGTTTGAAGGCGCGGCATGGGTGAGCCTGACGCCGTTCGTTCTCACGCAACTGCGCCCTCCTGGCCTGCCCGCGCTTCCGTGGATATCGACCACCCCCGAGACCAACGTGCGTACCTACGTTCGAGGGCCGGACGGAAAAAGAGGGATCTGGTTCTTTTCACTGGACATCGGACGCCTGCCGGCGGTCCTGTTCGGCCGTGCAGTGTACTTCCTCCCGTACATGTGGACCGACATGCATGTCGACGAGGATGGGGACAGGACAAGATATGCGGGGCGGAGGCGAGGGCCCGGCGAGCATGGTACCTATGACATTACAGTCCAGCGTGGGCCTGCATTCGAGCAGGAAGAGCTCACGGAGTTGGACCACTTCCTCACCGCCCGGTGGGTCCTGTATACGTTCTATGGTCCCATCGTCGCGAAGTCACTCGCTCAACACGAGCGGTGGCCGCTACAGCGCGCTCGTGTAATCGAGATGCAAGAGAACCTTGTAGCGGCTGCCGGATTGCCGGCGCCGGTGGGAGATCCCCTAGTGCATTTCGCTTCCGACGTGCACGTCAATATCAGCCGCCCTTACGTCGTCTCCCGTCCTAGTAGTGGCAGGCCCACCCGGTAGGAGCCGGGCGGGCAGCCAGGATGATCCAAGGGCTAGGGCATAACCGGAGTACGTTTGTCGCGGCGACCAAGCCATCCCCTCCCGCCTCGGTCGCTGAGGTCTGCTCGACCGGTTGGCTCGCACCGCTGCACCCAGGTCCGGCCGCAGGGTGGACGCTATGTTGTTCGCCGGGGACCCAACCTCCTCGTCCTACTCGCGACCAAACCCGGCGTGGATCTCGCCAGGATTCCACCGGTCGGGGAGCTGACGCCTGGATGCGTGAGAGCTGCATCGACGAGCCGGTTCGGGCTACCGCAACTCCAGCTTCAGGCCTTGCGCGATGACGAGGGTGGTGATAGCGCTCAAGCCGACTGAAGGCGCACGTAGATTCAGTGGAGGAGACACTGCAGTGGCCCCAATCCGGCCCCTGATCGGAGGGGTTGCAGCGCCCTCCGATCCATCCGCATTTACCTCCGATCCATCCAGCATTTAATCGAAGGTCTTCGAGACTAGAGTGCCTGGTTGTAAAAAAGTGTCCTCCTCGTGAAGCCTCAGGTACGGAGCCTTCGGGCTCCACACATCAAGGAACAGCTTCGACCTCCGGCCCCGGGCTCTTGGACCAGAATTCTTTACGGCTCCCCGAGCGAGCGCTTACGGCGGTAGCTATAGGAAGCCAGAACCGCAGTTCCGACGATCGTGACGATGAGCGCGTCGTGTGCCCACCGAAGAGCCCCGTCCGCCGCAAGGCTCGGATCTGCTTCCATGGCGGCGATGCCCAACAGAGTTGCGCCCGGCACGAGACCCAGGGCAATCATCACTCCGCCGGTAAGTAGGGCCCGGTTCGCGATGACCAGAATCGTGCCGGCCGCAGCTGCGACTACCGCCACCAAAGTGTCGCTCCAGGTCAGCGTCCGCCAGTAGTCCACAAGGGTCCCCTGGGCCAGATAGCCGCCCAGCGCCAGGTCGGGCGAAATGCCGGCCAAGCGCAGGATGACGGCGCCAGCCGCAGCCCCCGCCAAAAGCGCGACCCAGCCGACGCCTATGTCGAAGAACCCCCGCCTGAAGGACCGCGTCGGACCGCTGACCCTAAGGGCGACCTTCAAGAACGGCTCGAATCCCGGCGCGATAACCATGGCGCCTATCACCAGGTGAACACTGTTGGTTAGGAGCCCTGCCGCAGCGATGGCTCCGGCTGCGATCATTGCCGCGACCTTGTTGACGCCCATTGTCGACTCGCGCTCCAGGAGACCTTCCACCTCCTCGAAGCTGGCGGATGACGGATCGGAGGCAAGCTCTGCGGCCGATGATGCGGACACCACGACAGTCGGCTCACTGGTCGTCACGGACACGGAGTCGTCAGTGCCGGCACCGTACCGGTTCAACAATGCGAACAGCTGGGGGATTCGGCGGTCCAAAACCTCGACGGTTACCACGTCACCCGGAGGCACGACGGATGCCTGCGCCTGTCGACTCAGAGTGAGGATGCCATCGAACGAAGACAGTTCCTCCACGAGGTTCACCGCGTCTTCGGTAGGCATGGAAATGGTCAGTGAGCGAGGCACTCCGTGCGCGTACCCAGTATTACCGAGCGGCAACCTTCGGCCACATCGGTGCACGGTTTCAAGGGATTCTTTCTGGGTTGCTCTGCCCAACCGGCGTAGCGATGCACTACGGGTCCTGGATAGTAATTCAGCCGAGCGGCCGAGCTCGCCTTCTTTCTTTTGCTGTCCGGCCAACCAACTGGATCCGGACCCGCCGTCGGTCACCGTTAAAAGCGGAATACCGTTCCTCCAACCGTTTGCCCTCCTATAGCTGTCTGGCGCAAGCTTGGATCGCTAAGGCCTAGGGAGACCTGAAGTGGAAGCAGACCTCCATCGCCTTTAGCGACGCGATGGATGAGAATTCTGGACGGTGGTCGACACCGGCTTAAGATCGGGCTCCTTGGTGCAGTAAACCCGCTAATCAGATTGAGCTGAGGCCTTCTCGACACCGCAAACTGTTCGCTTCGCGGAGAAGCCTCCAGCCTCGTTGGCTCGGATGGTCCGCTAATAGACCTGCCTAGGTCGTTCTGCGCCTTGAGTGACCGACCAAATAGGGACAAAATCGTGCAGCCCCTGTGCTGATTCTGCGAATGGGCGTAAATCTGCTTCTAACGGTGTGGTCCGCCCGCCTCGGCTCCGGGTGGGACTACCTGGGTAGCGATACGCCCAGACCCCTTTCCTGCACAATTGTCGGAGCCTTGTCGCGAAAAGGGACCGCCATTCCCAGTATCAGCGGTCCCTTCTCGGAGTTATGCCCTACCCCCAGTTGCTCTTGAGTAGCCAGATCCCAAGAGGAGGAAGTTATCAGATTAGAATGTTGTCAAGTCGTGGTCAACTGGACTATGCGGCGGCGAGAAGCAGAACACCACTTGAGCGCCGGTGTGTGTCGAGCGGGGCGAATTCGATCACTGCAGGACCGCGTCGGCCTTCAAGTCGGTTTCGATCACCCGGCCACCTAGTTGCCGGCGAGTCCCCGGCACGGCGCGTCCACCACCTCGACCGCGATGAAGTAACGAACCCGGTAGCCAGCCACTTGCAACCGCAGCATGACCCAGGCCGACAAGAGCGTGGGACTTGCCGGTTCCCGCCGGACCGATCTGAACCGGATTCTCTTTCACGGCTGTCCACTCGAGACAGGCAGATACTCGAAGGTGGGCCTAGGGATCGAGGAGGCAGCGAAATCGAATTCGTCCATGGTCTTGGTGACCGTAGGTAC
>DATLGP010000130.1:0-9625 GCA_035540395.1 Actinomycetota bacterium | reverse complement strand
GCCGCCTGCAGCAGAAGCGTGGACTTGCCGACCCCCGGCTCCCCGGCAATCAGGACCACCGAGCCCCGCACCAGCCCGCCCCCAAGGACCCGGTCCAACTCCGCGAGACCGGTGGTTATCCGTTCGCAGGGTTCGGGATCGACGGCACCGATCAGCGTGGTCACCCCGTCCCGGGCGGACCGCCTGGGGTCTTTGGCAACCAGCGGTGGCAACTCGGCAAACGAATCCCATGCCGAGCAGTCCGGACAGCGGCCGAGCCACTGCAGCGCTCGGTGCCCGCATTGCAGACAAACCATTGGGTTCTTGGGCATACCGGCACTTTAGGGGCAAGGTGTGACATCGCCGTCGCCTGCACGCAAATCGGCCGGTCCATGATGGACCGGCCGATTTGGGTTGTTGCTAACTCGCTTTAGGTTTCGGTGCCTGCTCCTGCGAGCTCGGGCTCCGGCGTGCCGCCGCCGGGAGTGTTGAACACCATCTTCTTCTTGCCCGGGTTCTCCGGGTCGTCGACGGCGTCGGCCACGATCTGCTGACCCGCCGAGAACTCCTTCCACAGGATCTTCTCGGAAAGCGGGTCCTCGACCAGCCGCTGGATTGCCCGCCGGAGAGGACGGGCGCCCAACTGGGCGTCGTACCCCTGATCGGCAAGCATGTCCTTGGCGGCGTCGGTCAGCTCGATGGCGACATCCAGCGACTTCAGCTGATCCTTGACCCGCCTGAACATCAGGTCGACGATCTCCCGCACGTTCTCTTTGCTGAGCTCCTTGAAGACGATGATGTCGTCGACCCGGTTCAGGAACTCGGGGCGGAAGCCGTGCTTCAGCTCCTGCATCAGCTTTTCCTTCATCTTCTCGTAGGTCACCTCGGACGAGTCCGACGCGAAGCCCAGGCTGGTCTTGCGCAGGTTCTGGGTCCCCAGGTTGGAGGTCATGATGATCACCGTGTTCTTGAAGTCCACGGTGTGACCCTGGGAGTCGGTCAGACGCCCATCCTCAAGGATCTGCAGCAGAGTGTTGAAGACGTCGTTGTGCGCCTTCTCGATCTCGTCGAACAGAACCACCGAGAACGGACGGCGGCGGACCGCCTCGGTCAACTGACCGCCCTCCTCGAACCCGACGTAACCCGGAGGAGAACCGATCAGACGGCTGACCGTGTGCTTCTCCATGTACTCGGACATGTCCAGCTGGATCAGCGCCTCCTCGTCTCCGAACAGGAACTCGGCCAGCGTCTTGGACAGCTCGGTCTTACCGACGCCGGACGGCCCGAGGAAGATGAACGATCCGCTGGGCCGCTTCGGGTCCTTCAGACCGGCACGGGTCCTCCGGATGGCCTGAGAGACTGCCCTGACCGCATCTGTCTGGTCGACGATCCGCTTGTGCAGCTCGTCCTCCATCCGGATGAGCTTGGCGGTCTCTTCCTCGGTGAGCTTGTAAACCGGGATGCCGGTCCACATGGAGAGCACCTCGGCGATCTCCTCCTCGCCCACCTCGGCCAGGACCTGGCTCTCGTTGTCCTGCCACTTGGCCTGCATGACGGTCCGCTCGCCCTGCATGCGCTTTTCCTCCTCGCGCAACCGGGCGGCCTTCTCGTAGTCCTGCGCCTCGACGGCCTCTTCCTTTTGGTGCTTGATCTTGGAGATCTCCTCATCCATCTCACGAAGATCCGGAGGTGCCGTCTCACGCCGGATGTGCAGGCGGGAGCCGGCCTCGTCGATGAGGTCGATCGCCTTGTCCGGCAGGAAGCGGTCGGAGATGTAGCGGTCGGCCAGGTTGGCCGCAGCCACCAGGGCCTGGTCGGTGATCTGGATGCGGTGGTGCGCCTCGTAGCGGTCGCGCAGGCCCTTGAGGATCTCGATGGTGTGGGCCACGGTGGGCTCGTTCACCACGATCGGCTGGAAGCGCCGCTCAAGTGCTGCGTCCTTCTCGAGGTGCTTGCGGTACTCGTCCAGGGTGGTTGCACCGATGGTCTGCAGCTCCCCTCGGGCCAGCATCGGCTTGAGGATCGATGCCGCGTCGATGGCTCCCTCGGCTGCCCCCGCACCCACCAGGGTGTGGAGCTCGTCGATGAACAGCACGATGTCGCCGCGGGTGCGGATCTCCTTGAGGACCTTCTTCAGGCGCTCTTCGAAGTCACCGCGGTAACGAGAACCGGCAACCAGGGCCCCGAGGTCAAGCGTATAGATCTGCTTGCCCTTCAGCGTCTGGGGAACCTCGTTTGCCACGATTTTGGTGGCGAGGCCTTCCACGATCGCGGTCTTGCCAACGCCGGGCTCGCCGATGAGAACCGGGTTGTTTTTGGTACGGCGGGACAAAACCTGCATGACCCGCTCAATTTCCTTGTCCCGGCCGATGGTCGGGTCGAGCTTGTTGCCTGATGCCAGAGCGGTCAGGTTACGGCCGAACTGGTCCAGGATGGGAGAACCACCGGGAGAGGGAGCACCCTCGCCGCCGCCGGCCGGAGCGCCCTTCTCCTGAGACGGCCCGAAGCCGCTCAGCAGCTGGATCACTTGCTGGCGAACCCGGCCTAGGTCGGCTCCGAGCTTCTGGAGAACCTGGGCGGCCACGCCCTCACCTTCACGGATCAGCCCGAGCAGGATGTGCTCGGTGCCGATGTAGTTGTGTCCCAGCTGTAGCGCTTCGCGCAGCGAGAGTTCGAGCACCTTTTTCGCACGCGGCGTGAAGGGAATGTGCCCTTGAGGGGAAGACGAACCGGTTCCGATGATCTCTTCAACCTGAGAACGAACGGAGTCAAGCGACACCCCGAGAGACTCCAGGGCTTTAGCAGCTACGCCTTCACCTTCAGAGATGAGGCCCAGCAGGATGTGCTCGGTGCCAATGTAGTTGTGGTTGAGAAGCCTGGCTTCCTCCTGGGCGAGAACGACGACTCGTCTGGCCCGGTCGGTGAATCTTTCGAACATGGCAATCACTCCATCCCGGGAACCATCTGGCTAAAATAGTCGGTTCCGTCTCCGATTATAGACCTCAGGTCTTTCAACTAAACCCCGACAATAACGGCAGGGCAGAAGTGTCAAGGGATCAATCGGCCGATCGGCGATTTCCTATAAGTGGAAATTCTTCCGGTTTGCTCGGGTCGGCCTGACGGTTGAAAAGCGTAATTCCCTAATGTTAAGGGCTTCCGACAGCTAAAACGACCGGGCGTCCGTTCCTATTCCGCTCGTGGACAATGACCCCATGGCCATTACCGCTCCAGTTGAATTCACGTACGCGATGGGCCGGGCCCAGGCGGTTAATCGCCGGTTTCTCAGCTGGTTCTGGGGTTTCGCCATCACCTTTGCGGTGGCCGCCTTCTATCGCCCGGCGATCACCGCCTTCTCCGTCTGTCTTCCGATACTTGTGTTGGCCTGGGCCCGGGAGCTCAAAAGGGCGCCCCGCCCGGGGTGGGTTCTAGCGGTCTCCCCCACTCGGATGACCCTTAACGGCGGGCCACGGCTGGCCGTGGAGCGAGACGACGCCGCCCGGGTCCACCTCCGCTCCCGCGGTTCCCGCCGGGCGCGGTGGACCGAACTGGTGGTGGTAGACGGCAGAGGGAGAACCCGCTTCAGAACTGCGGTCGACGATTCCGACCGGGCAGGCATCGCCGAAGCCCTGCAGGCATTGGAGTGGCCGCTGGAAGCCTAGGCCGGGCTGCGGCCGTCCATGCCCCGGCGGGTACCGACCAACTCGGCCAGGATGCTGATGGCTATCTCTTCGGGCGTCTGCGATCGCAGCGCCAGGCCGATCGGCATGCGGACCCGGGCAATTTTGCTCTCGTCGAACCCCATCTTCCCCAAACGCTTGAACAGCGCCGCCGCCTTTCCCTTCTTCAGCATCACCCCCAGATAGGGAACCTCGGTAGGCATCAGGGTCAGGAGCACCTGTTCGGCAAACTCGTTTACCTCACTGCAGATCGCCACGTACGTGTTGGCTCCCGGCCTCAGCGCCTCCACGTCCTGCGGCTCCGGCGTGACAATCACCTCGTCGGCGCCCTCGAACTCCCCCACGCTGTAGGGGTCGGGACCGGCGGCCACGCGCACATGGAATCCCGACCGCTCGGCCAGGCAGGAAAGCGACGAGGCCACCTTGCCGGTCCCGACCACCAACAGCTGCGGGATTTGTCCCGGGTCGTGGGGCGCAGCTCGCTGACCGGGCCTGGTTGAGGGCGTCCCGGCCGCCCGCAAGGCCGCCGAGTCGGCTGCCCGGCGGCCGGCTGCCGAGCCGCTCTCCGGCATTGCAGCGACAACGGCTGCCGCAAACTCCGGAATCACGGAGGTGATGACCGCCTTCAGCTCCTCGACCGCGGGCCTGTCCTGAGATGCTTTCGCGGCTCTGGCCGCAGCCTGGGGAGCCACTCCCTCCTCCGGCCGCATGGCGGGGAAGAGGATCACCTCGCGGATCGAGGATTGGTCGGTCAGGACCATCAGAAACCTGTCTATTCCGAATCCCAGGCCGCCGGTCGGGGGCATGCCGTACTCCAGTGCCTTCAAAAAGTCCTCGTCCACCTGATGCGCCTCGTCGTCCCGGTCGTCGGACTGGGACTCGAATCGGCGGCGCTGGTCGACGGGGTCGGTCAGCTCGGAATATGCAACCCCCACCTCCATGCCGGCGATCACCAGGTCCAGGTGCTCGGTGAACCGGGGATCGCTGCGGTGGGTCCGGGCAAGCGGGGAGACCTCTTTGGGGTAGTCGAGCACGAAGGTGGGCTGCATGAGGTTGCGCTCCACCTTCTTTTCGTAGAGCTCGAGCAGGAGCTTGCCCCACGACCAGCGAGGATCGACCTTTACTCCCATGCGCTCGCACTCGGCCGGCAGATCACCCTCGACGTCGACTCCCGCCTCCTTCACCAGGTCGATCAGGCGGGCCCGGCGGAAGGGCGGGGTCAGGTCCAGGGTGTCACCCTGGTATGGAACCTTTGTCCCGCCGGTGGTGGCTATCGCCGCCTGAGACACCATCCCCTCCAACAACTCCGCCATGTCGTTGTAGTCGGCGAACGCCTGGTAGGCCTCGAGCATGGTGAACTCGGGGTTGTGCCGGACGCTCACGCCCTCGTTGCGAAAGTTACGGTTGATCTCGAAGACCCGCTCGACGCCTCCGACTACCAGCCGCTTCAGGTAGAGCTCCGGCGCCACCCGCAGATAGAGCTCCATGTTGAGCGCCTCGTGATAGGTGGTGAACGGCCTGGCCAGTGCGCCGCCGTGAACCGGCTGCAGCATCGGCGTCTCCACCTCGATGAAGCCCCGGTCCATCAGCCAGGATCGGATAAAGGCAATCGCCCTGGACCGGGCGAGCATCACTTCACGGGCCTGGGGGTTGGCGATCAGATCCAGGTAGCGCTGACGGTACCTGCCCTCGACGTCCTTTAGACCGTGCCATTTCTCGGGAAGGGGACGGAGGCCCTTGGTCAGGATGTCGAAACCCTCCACCGCGACCGAAAGCTCCCCGCGTCTGGTGCGGATGACCGGGCCCCAGACGCCCAACCAGTCGCCGATGTCCAGGTCGTCCAGCCGGGCGAACCGCTCCCCCAGCCGGTTTGCCTGCGCCAGCAGCTGGATCCGCCCGGATCCGTCCACCAGGTCGGCAAACACCAGCTTGCCCTGCCGGCGGAATGCCATCAGCCGGCCGCCCACCCGCACTTGCAGGTCACTCTGGCCGCCCGGTTCAAGGTCGGGGACCAGGGCGGGGATGTCCCCGATGAGGTGGGTCCTCTCGAACATCACCTTGAATACGTCCTCGCCGGCTGCCTGGAGCGTCTCCAGCTTGGCCATGCGCGCCTTCAGTACATCCGCGGCGCGCTCCGGCGCCTGGTCGTCGGGGGCGTTTTCGGCGGGCGGCGGGTTCTCGGGGAGATCAGACATTGCGTTCGTACAGAATACGCAACCCGCTCAGCGTGAGGGTCGGCTCGAACCGCGTCTTGGTGGTGCAGTGCTCCAGCACCAGCGGCGCCAGGCCGCCGGTGGCGACCACCTGCGGCTCGCCCTTCATCTCGGTGCGTATGCGGTCCACCATGCCGTCCACCATCGCAGCGGCCCCCAGCAGGACGCCGGCCCTGACCGACTCGGTGGTGGTCTTGCCGATGACCGAGCGGGGAGCCACCAACTCCACCCGGGGCAGGCGGGCAGCAGCTCGGGCGAGCGCGTCGGACGACACCTGGACCCCGGGGGCAATGGCCCCTCCGAGATACTCGCCCCGCTGGCTGATGACGTCAAAGGTGGTCGCGGTGCCGAAGTCGATGATTATCAGCGGCCCGCCGACCAGGCTGTAGGCCCCCACCGAGTTGCATATGCGGTCCGCACCCAGCTCGCCCGGGTTGTCGATGTGGATGGGCATGCCCGTGCGGGTGCCCGGCTCTATCACTACCGGGGTGAAGTGAAAGTACCGCTCGACCATCTCCCGGATCGCGGCGGTGAGCGTCGGGACCACGCTCGAGATCACGACGCCGGTGATCTGCCGATCGAACGACAGATCGTCCATGGACAGGAACTGGCGGAAGATCAGCGCCAGCTCGTCCGCGGTGCGGGTACGCACGGTGTGGGTACGCCACTGGGCGACGATCTCGGCCTTGGAAAAAACCCCTATGTGGGTCTGGGTGTTCCCGACGTCTATTGCCAGCAGCACGGGCGGCTAGCGGACGGCCGGCTGGGCGTTGGTGACCCCGTCAAGCGAGACGATGTTGGGCCGGAACTCCCGGGCCTCGGCGTCCTCCATTTCGGCGTAGGCCAGCACGATCACCCGGTCGCCGGGGGTCACCAGGTGGGCGGCGGCTCCGTTTACCACCACCTCCCGAGCTCCCCGCTCACCGGCGATCGTATAGGTCACGAATCGGGCGCCGTTGTCCACGTCGACGACGTGCACCTGCTCGAACTCCAAAATCCCGGCACCGTCCATCAGGTCCGGATCGAGGGTGATGCTGCCCACGTAGTCGACGTTGGCGTCGGTCACCACTGCCCGATGGATCTTGCCGTGCATCATGGTGCGTCTCATTGTTCCTCCCGTTCAGGCCGCTGGGCGGTCCCGACGATGCAGTTGTCGATCAGCCGGACCGATCCCAGGTGGGCCGCCACCACCACAAGCGCCTGGCCGGATACCCGATCGACGGGTTCAAAGGTCTGCGGATGGACCACCTCAAGATACTGCAACCGCACGGCAGGATGCTCGTCCAGCACCTTTTGGGCCGCCGCGGTCAGATCCGCAGCCGAGGTCCTGCCGGCCTCGGCCGCATCCGAGGCGGCCCGTAGCGCGGCATGGATCGCCGGCGCATCCTTGCGATTGGCTGGCTCCAGCCGGCGGTTTCGGCTGGACATTGCCAGGCCGTCCGGCTCCCGAACCGTAGGGCAGACCACCAGCTCCACCGGCAGGTTGAGGTCTCGCACCATCTGCCGCAGTACCGCCACCTGCTGGGCGTCCTTCGCTCCGAGGTACACCCGGTCGGGTCCGACGAGGTTGAAAAGCTTGCAGCACACGGTGGCCACCCCGGCAAAGTGTCCGGGGCGGTGGGCGCCCTCGAGGATCTCACCCAGGCGTCCCACCTCAACCCGGGTCGACATCGGACCGGCGGGGTACATCCCGGCTTCTGTCGGGACAAAAACGATATCCGCCCCCTCGAGGGCTGCCTTCTCCAGGTCGGCCTCGATATCACGGGGATAGGTGTCGTAGTCCTCGCCCGGCCCGAATTGAAGCGGGTTCACGAAAATCGAGGCGACCATCAGGGACCCCGGCCGTCCGGCGGCCCGCATGAGCGCCAGGTGGCCGTCGTGAAGAGCCCCCATCGTGGGAACAAACTCAATGCTCTTGCCATCGCGCCGGGCCCGGCGCAGCTCCCTGCGCAGATCGGCAATTGCTTCAATCTCCCTCAAGGACCCTCTTTCCTGCTTCGTGCGGGGAACGCTCAGCCTCCCAGGAGGCTGTCGGGCGGAGCGAACATCCTGATCCCGGCGGGGTCCTTCTCACAAAAGGCACTGAGGGGCTCGCCCGAGGGGAGTTCGACGTCGCCGTCTATCTCAAGAACCGGCACCAGGGCGAAGGCACGGTTCGTCAGCTCGGGATGAGGCACCGTGATCCCCGGCTCCGCCACGGTCTGCTCGCCGTAGAGAAGCAGATCCAGGTCGATCACCCGGGGTCCCCATCTCTCGGCCTGCTGCCGGCCAATTTCCGCCTCGACCTCCTTGAGGGCCGCCACCAGCTCAACCGGGGGCAGGCCGGCTCCAAGTGCGACCGCGGCGTTGAGAAAATCGGGCTGCGGGGGGCCTACCGGATCGGTCTCATAGACCGAGGATGCCTCCTCCACGACGATGCCCCTGGACTCAAGCGCCTGCACTGCGGCCTTCAGATGCGCCAGGCGGTCGCCGATGTTCGATCCCAGACCAACATAGGCCCTTGTGGCTCCCACGCCTTCTCCTTGCTCACCGGTGTGCTGAGCGTTCAGGCTACCAAGTCGTCTCTACCGGGGGGACAGTTCCTCGTCCTGGAGTCCGGATTGAACCGTGCCTCGCTCTATCCGGATGCCGGCAAGAGTTAGATCGGCGGTGCTGAGGGCCTGTTTTGAGATGCAGATGACCACCCGGTCGACGAACGGTCGCCTGAGCACTGCCTGGGCCAGCCGGTCCCCGAGCGCCTCCAGCAGGTTGTAGCTCTCCGTGCTTACAACCTGGCGGATATCGGCGATGAGCTCCATGTAGTCGACGGTGTGCTCGATGCGGTCGGCGCGTCCGGCCGCCGAAAGGTCCAGCTCGCACTCGAGATCCACCACGAACTCCTGGTCCCGCTCACGTTCCTCGGCTGTGACACCGTGCCGGCCCATGACTTTGAAGCCCTTGATAAGAATCTTGTCTGGCAAAACTTCATCCTTTCGCTCCGCGACGGCACCTGCAGTGCGGTGGGCGGATCACCGTCGCACGTTTACGGCGGAAAGCTCATCCCCTCCAAGCCCCCGGCGAAGCAGTACCCCAGCGCATCCCGGCCGGAATATTCGAGCTTTTGCTCTTCACATGCTTGGATACCCTACCGACCCGCGGCCGCAGCATCGCAACAATCCCGTGGACTCGGCAGGCAGCCGTCCGGGATGAACTCCTCGCCGGGTGGGGCCGGTTCACGATCGAACGACCGTTGCCGAAGCAATCGCTTCCGTCATGCGGACCACCCGCACCATCTCTTTGACGTCGTGTACCCGCACGATCGAGGCGCCCATGGCGACCGACCAGGCAACCGTGGCCGCCGTGCCCTCCAGGCGCTCCTCCAGCGGCAGGTCGAGAGTGGTCCCGATGAACGACTTGCGGGATGCCCCGATCAGCAGCGGGAATCCGGGCTCGCACAGGGTTGGAATTCCATTGAGCAATTGGAGGTTGTGCATCCTGGTTTTGCCGAAGCCGATTCCCGGGTCCAGCACTATGCATGCGTCGGGGACCCCGGCGGCCAGCGCATCCGCCGTCCAGCCAACCAGCGCGTCCTTCACCTCACCAACCACATCGAGGTAGGTGGGGTTCTCCTGCATCGTGCGGGGGGTGCCCAGCATGTGCATAAGGACCACGCCGGCGCCCCGGTCGACCACCAGGCCGCACATGCCGGGGTCGGCGCGCATCGCCGAGATGTCGTTGACGATCACGGCGCCGGCGTCGAGCGCCGCCCGGGCCACC
>DATLGP010000129.1:0-2484 GCA_035540395.1 Actinomycetota bacterium | reverse complement strand
CCGAGGTGGAGCCGTCCTCCTTGATGCTGCCGATCTGCGGCAGGATGTTGAACCCGATGGATGCGGCAAACACATCCGGCTTCGGCCCGACGCCGGCCAGCGACCCCTCGGACAGGGCCTCCATCTGATCCACCAGCTTCTGCGACTGCTCGGCCAGCTCCTCCACTCCTCCGCGGCCGGCTCCCGAGGTGGACTGGTAGGTGGATACGATCAGCCGCTCCAGGCCGTAGACCTTGTGCAGGGGCGCGATCGGGACCACCACGCCGATGGTGGCGCAGTTGGGGTTGGCGATGATGCCCTTGTGACGGTCGACCGCCTCCGGGTTGGCCTCGGGGACGACGAGCGGAACCTCGGGGTCGCTGCGCCAGGCGGCGGAGTTGTCCACGACGATAGCGCCGGCTTCGACGGCGGGGCGGGCCCAGTCCCGGGCGACCTCGTCGGGGGTGTCCAGCAGGACCAGGTCTACGCCGTCGAAGGCACCGGGCTCCAGAGCCTTAACCGTAAGGGTGCCGTTGCCGTAGGGGATCTTCTTGCCCGCCGAGCGGGCGGAGGCGATGGCGATGACCTGGGAGGCGGGGTAATGGCGCTCGGCCAGGATTTCGAGCATCACCCGCCCGACGGCGCCGGTGGCACCGACGACCGCGACGATAGGAGCCGGAGGCAGTTTCATGGGATCTAGGTTACCGCCAACCGAAGGTCCCGGCTGGAACTATGCCTTCCCGGCGGGGGCCATGGAGGGCGATCCCGCCAGCCCAAAGCGTTCGTGGATGATCCTTACCGCCCGGTTGATGTCCAGCGAACGCACCACGCAGGAGATCCGGATCGACGAGGTAGAGATCATCTCGATGTTGATGCCGTCCTCGGCCAGCGCCGAAAACATCTCTGCCGCAACCCCGGGGTCGGTCTTCATTCCCGCTCCGATGAGCGACAGCTTGGCGATGTCGGAATCGGCCGAGAACCCCTCGGCGCCGATCTCCGAGATGATCCGCTTGACCGCATCGCCCGAACGGATCAGGTCTTCCTTAGGCATGGTGAAGGTCAGGTCGGTCTTGCCGTCGTGGGAGATGTTCTGAACGATCATGTCCACGTTGATCCGCTCCTTGGCGATGTCGCTGAAGATCTTGGCCGCGATCCCCGGCCGGTCGGGAACGCCGTCCACCCGGATCATCGCCTCGGAAGTGTCGTGCGCCACCGCGGTGACAAGAGCTTTCTCCACCTGTTCAACCTCCTCTTTGACCACTGTACCGGCCTCGTCGGTGAACGACGAGCGGCAGTGGATCACCACTCCGTGGGTCCGGGCAAACTCGACCGAGCGCAGGGCAAGGACGCCGGCGCCGGAGGCCGCCATCTCCAACATCTCCTCGTAGGTAACCTGGTTCAGCTTGCGGGCATCGGGCACGATCCGGGGGTCGGCGGTGAACACCCCCTTTACGTCGGTGTAGATCTCGCAGACCTCGGCGTCCAGCGCGGCGGCCAGTGCCACCGCGGTGGTGTCGGACCCTCCCCGGCCGAGGGTGGTGACATCCCGGTCGGTGGACACGCCCTGGAAGCCGGCGACGATCACGATCCGGCCGGAGGACAGCGCCTCTTCGATGCGCATGGCCTTCACCTCGACTATCCGGGCCTTGGTGTGCGAGGTGTCGGTAACGATGCCGGCCTGCGAGCCGGTGAAGCTGACTGCGTCCCGGCCCATCTCGTGCAGCGCCATCGCCAGCAGAGCCATGGAGATCCGCTCGCCGGCCGACAGCAGCATGTCCATCTCCCGGGCATGGGGCACCTCGGCGATCTCCTGGGCCAGCTTCACCAGGTCATCGGTGGCCTTGCCCATCGCGGAGACCACCACCACCATCTCGTTGCCCTCGGCTGCGGTCCTGGCGATCCGCTCGGCGATCACCTTGATCCGCTCGACTCCGGCAACCGAGGTCCCGCCGTACTTTTGAACGACTATGCCCATCTGATTCCTACGCTCCGAGTTCTCGTCTTCCTTGCAGCGCCCGTCCGAGGGTCACCTCGTCCGCGTACTCCAGGTCCCCGCCCACCGGCAGGCCGCTGGCGATGCGGGTGACCTTGACGCCCACCGGTATCAGCAGGCGGGCCAGGTACATCGCGGTTGCCTCGCCTTCCACGTTGGGGTTGGTGGCCACTATGACCTCGTTCACCCCGTCGGCCGAAATCCGGCCGAGGAGCTCCTGAAGGTGCAGGTCGTCGGGACCTATCCCGTCGATCGGCGAGATCGCTCCGCCCAGGACATGGTACCGGCCGCGGAACTCGCCGGTCTTTTCGATGGAGACGATGTCCGGTGCCTCCTCGACCACACACACGATGGAATCGTCGCGGCGAACATCCGAGCAGTACTCGCAAAGGTCCTCCGCGGCGAAGTTGAAGCACTTCGGGCAAAAGCGCACCTGGTCCTTCATGACCACGATCGTGCTGGCCAGCTTCTTGGCCGCCGCGGCATCGACCTTCAGCAGGTGGAAGGCCAGA
>DATLGP010000128.1:0-2809 GCA_035540395.1 Actinomycetota bacterium | reverse complement strand
CCCTCACCCATTTGGCCAGGTCGCTGATCTGCATGGCGCAGGCATCGGCGATGCTCACCCCACCGACCTTGGAGGACCGGGCCGCCTCGCTCAGCCGGGTCCCGCCGCACTCGGGGCAGGGCTTGAATGTGATCGCCCGTTCCACAAATGCCCGGATGTGCGGCTGCATTGCGTCGACGTCTTTGGAGAGAAAAGACCTCTGGATCTTCGGGACGAGCCCCTCGTAGGTCAGGTTGATCCCCTCGACCTTGATTTTGGTGGGCTCCTTGTAGAGGAGGTCGTGGAGCTCACGCTTGGTGAACTCGGCGATCGGCTTGTCTGGGTCGAAGAAGCCGCAGCCGCGGTAGATGCGCCCGTACCAGCCGTCCGACCCCCACCCCGGGATGGTGAAGGGGCCGTCGTTGAGCGACTTGTTGTCGTCGTACAGCTGGGTCAGGTCGAAGTCGGTGACCCGGCCCGTGCCCTCGCAGCGGGCGCACATGCCGCCGAGGTAGCGCTGCTCGCGAACCACCTTTCTCTCGTTGACCTCGCCCCGCTCGATCTCCATCACGCCACGCACGGTGCTCGAGGGCGTGTTGAACGAGAATGCGCTCGGCGGCCCGACGTGCGGATCCCCCAGCCGGCTGAACAGGATACGCAGCAGCGCGTTGGCGTCGGTGGCGGTGCCGACGGTGGAGCGCGGGTTGGCGCCGATACGCTCCTGGTCGACGATAATCGCGGTCGTCAGGCCTTCGAGCACGTCGACCTCGGGCCGTGACAACGCCGGCATGAAACCCTGTACGAAGGTGCTGTAGGTCTCGTTGATCAGCCGCTGCGATTCGGCGGCGATGGTGCCGAACACCAGCGAGCTCTTGCCCGAGCCGGAGACGCCGGTGAACACCGTCAACCGGCGCTTCGGGATCTCGATGCTGATGTCCTTGAGATTGTTCACGCGAGCCCCGTGCACCCGAATCCAATCGTGGCTGTCGGCGGCGTGGCGCGCAGCCGGCAGTGCGTCGTTGCCGGTGGCTTCGCTCATTTCGACGATGCCGGCTCCGTCACCGCTTGTTTCAGGAGCTTGGCGATCTTCGCCTCTTCGGTCGCAGTCAGTTTCGCCAGCGCAAAGCTCACCGGCCACATGGCGCCGTCGTCCAGGTTGGCCTCCTCGGTGAAGTTGAAGGTCGAGTATCTGACCTTGAATTTGTCTGCATTCTGGAAGAAGCAGAGGACCTTGCCGTTTTTGGCGTAGGCCGGCATCCCGTACCAGGTTCTGGGTGTCAGGTCCGGCGCGTTGGTTTTGACGATCTCATGGAGCCGGCTGCCCATCGCCTGATCAGCTTCGGGCATCTCGGCAATCTTTGCGAGCACCTCGGCTTCCCCGTCGGCTTTTTTGCCGGATGCCTTCAACTCTTTGGCCCGCTCCTTCATCGCCGCTCGCTCCTGGTCGGTGAATCCGGCGGACTTCTTGCCGGTCCCGGTAGTGCTCTTGGCAGACTGCCCGGCCTTTTTTGGACTCATGGTTCCTCCTTTTCAGGACCTGCGCCTCCGCAGGGACGACTGTGTCCCCGAGCTGGACCGCTAGGCCGTCTTGACGATCAGCGCCCCCGCCCCCGCCATCACCGAATCGTCCGAGACGTCGGAGATATCCGTTGAGTAGGTGGATACCACCGTCTCCCACCCCGGCTCCACAGCCGCCCTCGACAGGGCGTCCCCCAGGCGCACCGGCTGGTCGGAGAAATTGATCAGGACCAGGTACCGGTCGTCCCCCAGCTCCCGCCGGTAGAGCAGGGTCCCCTCCGGGGACGGAAGCGTCTTGAAGGACCCCTCCCGGAGGGCGGGAGAAGCCCGGCGCAGCTGAAGGACCCGCCGGTAGAGGTGCAGGATCGACTCGGGATCCGCCTTGAGGGCCTCCATGTTCCTGGCGTCGGGCTCGGGTGGCCACGGAAGCCAGGGCTCCGGGCCCCAGCCGTGTTCCGGCGACCCGTCCCAGGGAATTGGAGCCCGGCAGCCGTCCCGCCCGCCCGGGTCCACCACCCGGTCCGGGGGAACCTTCGCGTCCTCCAGACCCAGCTCTTCGCCGGCGTACATGAACGGGGTCCCCCGGAGCGTGAGCAGCAGGACCGCCGCCGCCCGGGCCCGGTCCTCGGTCCCGTACCTGGTGCGGTGCCGGGGTTCATCGTGGTTGCTGAGCACCCAGGTCGGCCAGGCGTTGACCGGGCCGAACACCTCGTCCGCGTGCTCCAGCTGGTGCTCCCACGCCTGTGCGTTCCAGTCGGCGTACAGCGCCGGGAAGTTGAACGCCAGGTGCAGCTCGTCGTTGTCGCCGTAGTAGGCACCGATCTTGGCGGTGTCCAGCAGATGAACCTCCCCCACCAGGACCGGCTCCTGGTCGTAGGCATCTGCCAGCGAGCGCAGCCGGCGGAGGATCGGGTGGGTGCGCGGGTCGTCGTGCACCGAGGACCGTGGGTCGAGAGCCAGCTCCGGGGGTGAGTCCGGGAGCGCCGGGTCCTTGCCCAGGGCGTGGACCACATCGATGCGGAATCCGTCGGCGCCCCGGTCCAGCCAGAACCTCACAACGTCGTGCATCGCCTCCTCTACCTCGGCTTCCGCCCAGTTCAGATCGGGCTGCTCGGGCAGGAAAAGGTGCAGGTACCACTGCTCGGTGGCCTCGTCCCAGGTCCAGGCCGGACCGTTCAGGAAAGCGCCCTTCCAGTTGTTCGGAGGCTTGTCCGGCACGCCGTCCCGCCAGATGTACCAGTGGCGCTTGGGGCTGTCGCGGGAACTGCGGGACTCGATGAACCAGGGATGCTGGTCGCTGGTGTGGTTGGGC
>DATLGP010000127.1:0-4848 GCA_035540395.1 Actinomycetota bacterium | reverse complement strand
CCGTGGTACTGGCGCTGGCCGCCCGCACCGGAAGGCTTCGGCAGATCCGCGAACGGGTGGTCGCGAGCGTGGGACCCCAGGCCCTGGCGCTGGCCACTCTGGTCGCCCTGGTCTGCACCGCCGGAAGCTTGTACCTTTCGGAGGTGGCCGGCTTTCCGCCGTGCAAGCTGTGCTGGTACCAGCGCATCGCCATGTACCCGCTGGTGATCGTGCTGGGGCTGGCGGCCTGGCGCAAGGACTACTCGGTCGGTCGCTACGTCGTGCCGTTGTGCGGCATCGGCGGGGTAATCTCGGTGTATCACATTATGGTGGAGCGTATGCCGGCCCTGGAGGGCGGCGCATGTGACCCCACCAATCCATGCTCGATCATCTGGGTTCAGCATCTGGGTTACATGACCATCCCCACGATGGCGCTCTCCGGTTTCGCTTTGATCACCACGCTGTGCCTCACCGCACGAGCCTGGCAACAGACCGCAGGAGGTCAACTTTGAGCAAGAAGGCTGCGCCGAAAAAGGGATCCACCGGCAAGTCGTTTCCCGTGATACCGGCGGTACTGGTCGTCGTTGTGCTGCTGGCGGTAGCTGCGGTGGTGATGACACGCGGCGGCGGTGACGAAGGCGCCGACTCCGGGCTCCAGGAAGTGCAGCCGGTTTCGGTCAGTGGCGCCAGCCTGCCCATGCACCGGCCGAACACACCGGATCCATCGGTGGGGGAGCGGGCCCCCGAGATCGAAGGGAGCAGCTTCGACGGGTCGGCGGTGACCATCGGGGCCGGCGGCCGGCCCGAGCTGGTGATCTTTCTTGCGCATTGGTGCCCCCACTGTCAGCGGGAGGTTCCCCGCATCGCCGGGTGGATCGAAGAAAACGGTCTTCCACAGGGGGTCCAGATGTACGCAGTCGCCACCGGCACCAGCCGGGACCGGCCGAACTACCCGCCCTCGGCCTGGCTCGAGCGCGAAGGCCTGGACATCCCGACGCTGGCCGACGATGCCGACGGCCAGGCCGGCCGAGCCTACGGACTGAGCAGCTTTCCCTATTTCGTCCTGCTCGACGGAGCCGGCGCGGTGGTGGAGCGCAGGTCGGGCGAAATCACCATTGACGAGCTGGAGCAGATGCTGGAGCCGGTCGCCACACCGGGCTCCTGATGCTGCGCGTGGGGGCTTCAGCCACCCACGTTTAATGCGGGTAACTTGCGGGCAGAAAGCACCCGCCAATGAACCCTACTTCGACCTCTCAGGCGGCAAGCAGCCCAGCCCTCGGACCGAGCCTTGAGCCGGAGCTTCCGAAGGCGCGAGGTCCCCTGTCGCAGCGGCTGCTGAGGGTGCTGTCCGCCGCACCATCGGCCATCGACCTCGGGGCGGTAGCGGTGCCGAGCGACCCGCTGTCCGATGACGATCTGCACCTGGCGCTTTATCTGTGTTACGAGCTTCATTACCGCAGCTTCAAAGGGGTCGACCCGCATTGGGAATGGAATCCCCACCTGATTGCCTACCGCAGCAAGCTTGAGCAGATCTTCGAGAGCGCCCTGACCGAAGCCTTCTTCGACCAGAAGGAGTCCGGCTCGGTGGTCGACGAGGTGAAGCGCATCTCGGAATCGAGCCAGGGGCCCAGCCTCGCCCGCTACATCGGGGAGTCGGCCACACTCGAGCAGTTCCGGGAGTTCGTCATTCACCGCTCGGCCTACCAACTGAAGGAAGCCGATCCCCACAGCTGGGTGATTCCTCGCCTGGACGGCAAGCCCAAGGCCGCCCTTATCGAGATCCAGATTGACGAGTACGGCGGCGGACAACTCGACCGGATGCACTGCGAGCTGTTCCGCAAGACGATGACCGGCCTGGGACTCGACGGGCGCTACGGCGCATACCTGGACCTCATCCCGGGGGCGACGCTGGCCACCGTGAACCTGATTTCCCTGTTCGGTCTGCACCGGCGCCTTCGGGGAGCGGCCGTCGGGCACCTGACGATCTTCGAGATGACCTCATCCCAGCCCAACCGCTTTTACGCCGAGGGCGCCCGGCGGCTGGGGGCATCGGCAGAGGTCACCGAGTTCTACGACGAGCACGTGGAGGCCGACTCGGTCCACGAGGTCATCGCGGCGCACGACCTGGCCGGCGGGCTGGCGGCCGAGGAGGCAGAGCTTGCCCCGTGGGTCAGGTTCGGGGCCCGGGCCTGTGCCGGCCTCGACGGCCGCTTCTCGTCCTACGTCCTGGAGCGGTGGGCCAGGGGAGAGTCCTCACTGCTGCAGCCGTAGCTCCTTGTGGCTTCCGTCGCACCAGGGCTTGATCGTGGACCGGCCGCAGCAACATAGGGCAACCGTACGTCTGCGGGCCGGCATCTCGTTGCCGTCACCGTCTTTGACCACGTAGCTCCCGCGCACCAGCAGCGGCCCACCCGAGTAGGCGGTGATCGATGCTTCCGGCGTCTGTCCCATCCGAGCCCTCCTCCAGCCGGGGAAGTACCCTCAAATCGCCGGGCCGAACCGCCCCGCCTAGGCAGGGGGACCGGCGGAGGGCGGCGGGGGAGCGGCCTGCGAGGCCGAAGGAGCCGGCGGCGCAGGCGAAGCGGGTGCCTGTTCACCCGGCGGGGCGGCCGGGCTGACGGACGGAGAACCGGCAGGTGCCGAACCCGGGACGGCCGCCGGGGCCGCCGCCGGGGCGGCCTGGCGGGTTCGGCGCGGTGTCAGCAAGATAGCGAGGCCAAGCGCGATCAGAGCGGCCGGCCAGAACCGGACCACCACCTCGGTAACGCCGTAACCAACCAGATAGGCCCCTCCCAGACCCACGAAGAACAGACCGAAGACCAGGGAAACCGCGTCCATCGAATGCCGCTTCATGACACCTCCTTCGCCGGGGTCCCGGTACGGCTAACCGTGACCTGGCCCATAAAGACCCGGGCATCCAGGATCAGCTCGGGACCTTCGCCGGAGTCGCCGATCACATTCAGGTCAACATCGGTGCCCTCCCGGGTCTGGCCGAACAGCTCGACCTGCCCCATCTGGGCATGCCCGGTGAAGCGGACATCCACTCCCTCCGGTACGAGTACCTCGATCTGGCCCATGAACACGTTGGCGTCGATCTCCACCGGCTCGGGTCCCCATTCCATCCGGGCGAGGTCGAATTTCATGCTGCCGGCGAAAAGGCGGTGGTCACCGGTGATTTCGGCCAGCGTGGTAGGTGCATAGATTCTCTCGCCGACCCCGCCTCGGACCGCCAGGTCAACCGTACTGCCGACCAGTACGAACGGCAGGAGCAGCAGGCCCCAAAAGATCAGGCCGCGGGCCCTGCCTACAACCGAACCGACCAGCAGGCCGGCACCGAAGACGGTCAGTGCAATCGCGGCGTAATGGGAGCCGCCGACGTCCACCGCTCCGGCGTTGTCCAGCATTGCCACGATGCCCAGCACTATCAAAGTGACCGCGAAGGTGTACCGGCCGAGATGCGAGGGAGGAGGCTTGGGAGACGGAGCTCTAGGTGCAGCCGCCCGGGGCGATGCATAGACGGTCGAACTGCCGGTAGCTGCTGCCGAGGTCACGGACTCGGGCCCGGTGACCGTAGGCGTAACCGGTTCGCCGGTGCGGGGATTGGTGTCCTGGCGGTACAGCCACACCCCTCCGGCGATGAGCAGAACGGCCCAGAACCAGGCGCCGTCGTTGAATCCCATGGCGCCCAGATTCGAGATAACGATCAGGCCGCCGATCACCAGGGCGGCGATCCAAAGCCATGATCTTTCTTCGTCGCTCACGTACGAGCTGGCCTTCGCAGCCGCCACCTCGCCGATTGAGCTGGTCTCACCCTCCTCGGGGATAAGCAGCCACGCAGCCAGGTAGAGCGCCACCCCGGCGCCGCCCAGCAAGGCGAGGAAGGCGAAGGCCAGCCGGAACAGAATGGGGTCGACTCCGAAGTAGTTCCCGAGGCCGCCGGCAACACCGGCAAACATCCGGTGTGAACGGCTGCGGGTGAGGGTGCGCCGGACCACTTGATCGACGGCGGGCCCGGGCGCGGGGTCCGGCAGCGGATTGCCTTGCGTGGTGGTGTTGTCCACTTTGTCTTCTCCCTGTTCAGGCATGGCTGAATGCTCCTACTGCTCGCCGGCCGGCGGTGACGGCTTTTTGTTGAGACCGGCGATGAGACGCTCGCCTATCGAGTCCGGCTCCCCTTCGGCCGGGATGATCACCCAGGCCAGGATGTACAGAGGAAGGCCGAATCCGCCCAGTATCGTCATCGCCACGAATCCGAGACGGATGATCGTGGCGTCGGTGCCCAGGTAGTCGGCCAGGCCGCCCGAGACTCCGGCGATCCATCGGTCGCTCTTGCTACGCAGCAGGCGGCGTGGTTTGTCGGTGCCGGCGGGATCGATTGTTTCCATGTGAACCTCCATTGGTCGAACCATTGCTCTGATCATGCGCCGCCGCCATTGCGAGATCTATCGGGGGAGGCCCCTGAAGAACCCTTAGCCGTAGGGGGGATCTCAGGGTCTACCCCGATGGTGGTGGGTCCGGGTATGCGCGAACATCAGGTTCGAAGCTGGAGAGGCCATGGAAACGGAAAAGATCCTGCCGAGCCCCCAACCGTCCGTCCGGGAGGCACCCGCCGGGGGCTTTGCCAACATCGGGCTGTACCGCAGCCGCAACCAGCGCGTGCTGGCAGGAGTAGCCGGGGGGATAGGAGAGCGCTTCGGCATCGATCCGGTGCTGGTACGGATCGCGTTCGCCCTGCTGACCCTTTCGGGTATGGCCGGCCTGGTTCTCTATGTCGTTCTATGGATGATGGTGCCGGAGGCCGAGGGCACGACGGTTCGGGCAACACTTCCTCCCGGCGCCCGGCGGGCGGCCGCCATGGGGCTGATCGTC
>DATLGP010000126.1:0-6831 GCA_035540395.1 Actinomycetota bacterium | reverse complement strand
GGACACTACCAGAGCGAGACAACCGGTAAACGTATGCTGCCAGAAGAATATGCGCTACCGCCCAGAAAACACCATAGAAGAACGGGAAAAATTGCCGAGGCGGTTACTTCACCGCCGTTAGGGTCAAACGAACGTAGTCCACCTGCCTTTCCGGCAGGAGCATTGCCACCGAGGCCACAAAGGCGTCCCTCTCCGAAGAATCCATTCGCACCAGGTGTGAGCCGAGGATAACCGTCTCCAGAAACCGGTTGAACTCTCGTCTGCTTTCGAATGAGACGGGCTCGCTGTGAAGCTGAACCTCAATGTCCGAAAAGCCTGCAGATGCCAGCCTTCGGCGGGTCTCCCCCGCGCCGGCGAAGTTCCAGATGCCGGTTTCCGCAGGAGCTCCCGTCACCTGTTGGATGGCGGCGCCGACGTTCGAGATGTTCCCCCGCCCGCCGCAATCCGCCGCCAGGCGCCCCCCGGGCCTCATCACCCCGGCGAGATTGCGGAACAAGGCATCGTGGTCTTGTACCCAGTGAAAAGCCGCGACGCTGAACACTACGTCCACCGGAGAGTCCAACTGGAGCGGACGGCTCAGATCCGCCCGGAGGATCTCAACCTGCTCAAGTCGTCCGGCGAGACGGTACTTCAGCCGGTCCAGCATCTGGCTCGAGCCGTCCAGGGCTATCACCCTGCCCCGGGGCAGCATGTCCAAAAGGCGCGCGGTGTCCCTGCCTGTCCCGCAACCGGCCTCCAGGACGGTCTCGTCACCTCTCAGGTCCAGGCGCCCGAGAACCCGCAGGCCCCACCGGCTCTGGGGTGACGACAGGTCGTCGTAGGCGCCGGCGTCCCACTCCCGGGGCTCCAGATCAATCCCTCTCGTTTGGCTGCCGGGGAATTGTCCTGGCCGCCGGCACGATCCCGGTCACGCCGGCCCCGGCGCGCCCTTCACCTCGAAGTGCCTGAGGCTGGCGAACGCCAGCACCAGAGCGACCCCGAAGATGGCGGTCCCAAGCGGCACATGCAGCGTAAGCTGGTCGTTGAATCCGAGGCCGATCTGAACCGCCTCGGCCAAAAACAGACCGGCGCTGGCCGCGGCGAACCAGGCGGCGTGCTGTCCGCGTTTCCAGCAGATCACTGCCACGATCACCTGCAACAAGGAGATGCTCGTGATTATCGAGGTGCCGGTGATCTGGTGCAGGTTCAGTGCCCCGGCAGAGCCCTCAAGGAGCCCGCCGGCGAATACCGCCTGGGCCAGGGCAACCAGCGCATGCACCACCGCAATTAGCCGGAGCAGCCACAGCAGGTTCGTGGCCTTCGGCGTACCCTTCTGCATCCGGCGATCCTTCCCCATGATTGCGAAGCCTACTGACCGGTCCCGGGGGGACGCCACCGGGTCTGAAGCTGGCGGACCGCCCGTGCCTCGTCCAGCCGGCCCACCGGGCTTCTCACCGGCGCATTGTGCAGGACCTCCGGGTCGTCGACGGCCTCGGCGGCGATCTCCAGGAAAGCCTGGGCCAGGGCGTCCAGGGTCTGCTTGGACTCGGTTTCCGTCGGCTCGATCATCATCGCCTCCTCGACCACCAGCGGGAAGTACACGGTGGGAGGGTGAAACCCCTTGTCGATGAGCCGCTTGGCTATATCCATCGCCCGCACGCCGTGCTCGCGGCGAAGTTTGCGGGCAGTCAGCACGAACTCGTGCATGCACAGGCCCGGATGTGCCGTCTGGTAGGTGTCCTCGAGCCGGGATCGCAGGTAGTTGGCATTCAGCACAGCCCGCTCCGAGAGGTTGTGCAGGCCGTCGGCGCCCAACGAGATCAAATAGGTGTAGGCCCGCACGACCATGCCGAAGTTCCCATAAAACCCGTGAACCCGCCCGATCGACTGGGGCCGGTCTTCATCCCAGAAGTACCTGCCGGTGCCCTGGTCCAAGTCGGGAATCGGGCCGGGCAGGAACGGTTCCAGCCGGCTGCTCACGGCCACCGGGCCGGAGCCGGGCCCTCCGCCCCCGTGGGGGGTGGTAAAGGTCTTGTGCATGTTGATATGGACCACGTCGAACCCCATGTCGCCCGGGCGGATGATTCCGACGATCGCGTTCAGGTTCGCTCCGTCGTAGTACAAAAGGCCGCCCTTTGAGTGCACCGCCTTGGCGATCTCCTCGATCTCCCGCTCGAACAAACCAAGCGTGTTGGGATTCGTGAGCATCAGCCCGGCCACGTTCTCGCTCATCGCGCTACGGACCGCTTCAAGGTCGACCAGGCCCCGGCCGTCGGTGGGTATCTGCTTGACCTTATAGCCGGCGAGCCTGACGGTCGCCGGGTTGGTGCCGTGCGCCGAGTCGGGGATCAGGACCGTGTCGCGAGGACTGCCCTGCGCCCGATGGTACGCCCGCATGATCAGCAGCCCTGTCAACTCGCCTGCCGCACCGGCCGCCGGCTGAAAGGATGCCCGTGCCATTCCGGTGATCTCCACCAGCAGCTGCTCCATCTCGTAGATGAGGGCCAGCGCACCTTGGGCTTGCTCGGCGGGCTGCCAGGGATGAAGCCTGCTGAATCCGGGAAGGGCGGCGGTCTGCTCGTGGATCTTGGGGTTGTATTTCATGGTGCACGAGCCGAGCGGGTAGGCCCCAACCTCAATCGACCAGTTCTTGCGCGACAGGTTCGTGTAATGGCGGACCAGATCCAACTCCGAGACCTCCGGTAGGTGGGGACTGTCGGCCCGAAGCATTCCCGCCGGCAACGAATCGCCGGCGGACGGCAGTCCGGCCTCCTTGGAGGGAATGGTGGACGCCCGCCGGCCGGCGATCGACAGGTCGTAAATCGAACCTTCCTCCAGGGCCGGGCTCGGGTTCTGGCTCATGCGATCACCTGGCCCAAAGACTTGATCATCTGCTCAACCTGGGCAACAGTGCGGCGTTCCGTGGCGGCCACCAGCAGGCAGTTGTCCATGCCGGGGAAAGCCTCCAGGCTCGGACCGGCGAGATAGCCGTCGGCCGCCAGCGCCGAGAGGGCCTCCCGGGCATTGCCCGGCAGCTCCAAAACGAACTCACGGAAAAACGGGGCATCGAACCGGACCCGGCACCCCGGCAGCTGACCGGCAAGATCGGCGGCCAGGTGGGTCAGGCCGACGCAGCGCTCCCCCAGTTCCCGGAGACCGCTGGGGCCCAACCAGGAAAGGTAGACGGATGCCGTTACTGCCATAAGGGTCTGGTCGGTGCATACGTTCGAGGTGGCCTTCTCCCGCCGGATGTGCTGCTCGCGGGTCTGCAGGGTCAGCACGTACCCCGGGTTGCCGTGGACGTCCACGGTGGCCCCGACGATCCGGCCCGGCATCCGCCGGGCGTGCTCCAGCCTGGTGGCGAAGATACCCAGGTAGGGCCCTCCGAAGTTGAGGTCGTTGCCCAGGCACTGCCCTTCGCCCACGACAACATCCGCCCCGAGCGTCCCCGGGCTCTCCAGCAGGCCCACCGACATCGGGTCAAAGTGGACAATCAGAAGCGCTCCGGCACCGTGGGCGAGCTCCGCGGCGGCCCGCACGTCTTCCAGGCAGCCGAAAAAGTTCGGCTGGCCGACCACGATCGCCGCCGCATCGGACACATCGCCGAAGTCGGTGACTCCCCGGCCGGCAGGAGCGGTCACGAACTCGTAATTCAGGCTCTTGCCCAGCGAGTCGAGGACCCGGCGGTAGTTCGGGTTGATGGCCTGGCTCACCACCACCTTCTTTCGTCCGGTCGCCGCCGATGCCAGATGGACGGCCTCGTTGAGGGCGGCCGCCCCGTCGTACAAGCCGGAGCCGGAGATCTCCATGCCGGTGAGCTCACAGATCATGCTCTGGAAATCGAAGACCGCCCCCAGCACTCCCTGCGACAGTTCGGGTTGGTACGGCGTGTAGGAGGTCATGAACTCGCTTCTTCCGGCGCAGGCCCTCACAGCGGCGGGAATGTAGTGGTCGTAGGCACCCCCTCCCGCAAAACAGGTAAGCCGGTCGGTGGCCGTGTTCATTGCTGCCAGGGAGTAGAGCTGGTCGTAGACCTCGCTCTCGCTCTTGGGACCGCCCAGAGCCAGCCGGCGGCCGAGCCGCAGGTTCTGCGGAATCGGGGAGAAAAGATCCTCGATGGTCTCGACACCGATGGCGTCGAGCATCTCGGCTATGTCTTGCTCGGTGTGAGGTGTGTAATCCATTGCTCCGCTTCGTTTCGCTTACCGATCAATCACGCCCGGGGGCGCTAGCTTGCCTTGAAAGGCGGCTTGACAACCTGCACCGGGAGCCGCTTGCCCCGGACGTCGATCTCCAGGCGGGTGCCCGGCTCGGACTGCTCCGGCGGTACAAATGCCAAAGCGATGCCGGCGCCAAGAGTTGGGGAGAAGTTACCGCTGGTCACCTCGCCGACGGGCCGGTCTTCAAAGAATACCTGATGGCCTTGCCGTGGAACCTTGCCCCGGCCCTGTGCCGCCAGCAGCCCGACCAGCTTGCGGGCCGGACCCGATGCGCGAAGCTCCTGCAGGGCCGGCTTTCCCGTGAAGTCCTTCTCCCAGTCGATAACCCATCCCAGGCCGGCCTCTACCGGGTTGATGTCCACCGACAGCTCATGGCCGTGCAGCGGATAGCCCATCTCCAGGCGAAGGGTGTCCCGGGCGCCCAGACCTGCCGGCTTGATCCCCAAGGACTCCCCTGCCTCCAGTAGAAGGTTCCAGACGTCGGGCGATCGATCCCACTCCGGAAGGAATTCGTAGGTGACCTCGCCGGTGTACCCGGTGCGGGCAACGATTACCTCCATTCCTTTGAGCGACATCGGCCGAAAGTCGTGCATCTTGAGCTCCTCGGCCTCGGGGAGGAGCGGGAACAGCACCTCGCGCGACTTGGGGCCCGTCAGCGCCAGGATGCCCCACCGGCCCCGGGCGTCCTCAACCGAAACGTTCTCACCCGGCCGGACCCCAGACCTCAGGAACTCGATCACCGCATCGGTGTTGGAAGCGTTGGGCACTACGAGGAATCCTTCCTCGCGCTTGTAGACGAAGATGTCGTCCACCACACCCCCCTGCGGCGTGAGAACCAGGTTGTAGCCGGCCCGCCAGGGTCTCAGCTTGGCCACCTTGCCCGGAAGGAGGCGATCCAGCACCGCCTCGGCGTCGGAGCCGTCCACGGTGACCTTTCCCAGGTGCGTGACATCGAACAGCCCGACGGCCTCACGTACGTTGGTGTGCTCGGCGACGGTCCCGGTCGGGTACACCAGTGGCATGTTCCACCCGGCGAAGTCAACGAGCTTGGCGCCGGCCGACAGGTGCTCCGCCTTGAGCGGAGAATCCCTGGTCACTGGGACTGCGCTCGGGGAGCGGGCTCCAGAAGGTCGGCTACCGTCCCGGCCGCTTCGCCGGCGGGTCCGGGTTCGCCGGACGATCGGTCCTGGGTGTCCTGGCTCGGTCGTTCCAGGCCGTACTTGATGAGCAGATCCAGGTAGTCGCGCTGGTAGAAGATCTTGCACTTCACGTCCGGGTAAAGCTCTCTCAGCAGACGGACCTTGCGGTTCTTTTTGGTGACAAGCTTCTGGTTCAAGGTAGTGATCTCGATGTAGGTGTCGTACTGGGGCAGGTAGAAGTCGGGTCTGAAGCGTTGATTTGGCTCTCCTTCGCGATCCCAGCCTATGTCGAAGGACCTAGGCTCGTATTCCCACTCAATCTGATAGAAGTCCAGCAGCTTTGCGAACTGGCGCTCCGAATTGTGCGCGAACTTTACTGTCTCGCTGAGAGGTGGGGCGTCGGGCTCGGCTGCGGGAGGCTCTGGACGGTCCGGGATGAGGCTATTCCTCCCCTTGCGCCGCCCGGTGAAAGTCTATGTGCTCGATGTTGTCGCCGGTCTCCGTTGCCGCCGGCTCGGTCCTCCCCCGGAAGGCGGAAACCGAACCTTCGAGCTCTTTGAGAACCGGGTCGATGGCGATCCCGAACACCCCTTGCCCACCCAGCAGCAGGTCGTAGACCTCCTCCGGGGACTTGAGGGCGAAAACGGACTGGCCGTCGCTAACGATCGTCACTCCCGCCGGGTCGTGCCCTAGCTCATGCAGGTAGGTGATGGCCTCGCGAACCCTCTGCAGGCTCACGCCGGTTTCCAGAAGGTTCTTGATGAGCTTTAGGTCCACCAGGTCGGCGAACGAGTACAGACGCTGAGAACCAGAGCCCTTGGCGGGCCGCACGCTGGGTTCCACTAGCTTGGTCCGTGCCCAGTAATCGAGCTGGCGATAGCTGATGCCAACGATCTTGCAAACCTGAGGCCCCCTGAAGCCCTCGTCGGTACCGAACTCCACCAGCTGACTCCCTTCGATGTAATTACGTGGGCGTCACGCTATAGGGCCGTATTTGGGGGGTCAAGCTTATGGGGAGGTAATGCACCTCAAGCTGAGGTTTAGAGTTGTGCCTGATCGACGGCAACTTGTGTAAGACTTTCATTTATTGCCGGATCAAGCTCCGAAATCCTCGGGAGATACCTCCTCCAGGAAGGCTCGGAACTTTTCGACCTCGCTCTCCTCTTCATCGTCGCGGATGGTGATGCTCGCTTCCTCGACGACCTCTTCTGCGGCGAATATCGGGACCCCGGTCCGGACGGCCAGCGCGATGGCGTCGGATGGACGGCTGGATATTTCGTAGGTGCTGCCGTTGCGGCTGAGGCGGATGGACGAGTAGAACGTGCCCTCACGAAGCTCCACGATGGAGATCATGTCGACGGCGACGCCGACCTCCTCGAGAATGCTCTTCAGCAAGTCGTGGGTCATCGGCCTCTGGGTCTGCACCCCCTGGAGGGCGAACGCGATCGCAGTGGCTTCCACGGCCCCGATCCAGATGGGAAGGTAGCGTTCGC
>DATLGP010000125.1:0-6749 GCA_035540395.1 Actinomycetota bacterium | reverse complement strand
CGAGCCGGCCCTGCCGACTGGATGATCACCGGTGTGCCGACCTCCACCTTGTCGAACAGCTCCTCCACGTCGGACATCCTCATGCGAATGCAGCCGTGGGAAGCGTTGTACCCCATCGAGTTGTCGGCGGTGGTGCCATGGATTCGGATGCCCGGGCTGTTCAGATTCATCGCGCGGGTGCCGAGCGGGTTGTTCGGCCCGGGACCGATCTGTGCGGGCAGGTTGGCTCCCCACTTGCCCGGCGCCTTTGCCGGGTTGACCCAGGTGGGTCGGAACCGCTTCTGGGTGATCTTGAACAGACCTATGGGCGTGGGGTACTTGGGCAGGCCGGTGGCGACGTCGTAGGTCTTGACCAGGGTCTCTCCCTCGTAGTGATAGAGCTTGTTCTCGCCCACCTTCACCACAATGACGTCCTTGAAATTTTGTTTGGTTACCGCAGCCGGCACCGGTTTGCCCGTCAGGCTGATGGCTTTGTTCTGTCCGTTGGAAGCACCCTCCACAGCTTCGGCTGCCGCCTGCTCGTCCAGGGCGAACCCCGGAACGGCGTCAACGATTCGGAAGCCGCTGCCTACTACCGACACCGTGGCGTCGACCGGCGGCTTGTTGACCTCCTCGGCAATCCGGCGGACCAGCAACGCTCCCCGGTCGCCGTCCACCTTGGTGACGACCTCCAGTTGCCTGCCCACCGACATGCCGGTGATGCGGTACCAAAGACGTTTGTAGGCCGGTATGTCCTGGTGCAGCTTCAGCGCCTGGCGATAAACCTCGTCGACGTTGGTTGAGGCCCCCAGCTCTCTGCGGGTTGTGGGTTCCAGGGAACGGCCGTCCAGGCTCACCGGGATGGGGGCGTCCAGCGGGGCCTCAAACCGTTCGTGCAACTTTCGGGTGGCGGCGGCGCTGTCCAGCCCGGCCAGGTCGATCCCCCCGACCTGGAATCCATTCAAGTTCACCTTGGTGGTGCCGGATTCCATTCTGACCGCGGCAGCCGCACCCCCTACGCCTACGACCAGGAGGAATGAGGTCAGTCCAGCTACCCAGGTGAGTAGCTGGACTCTTCTGATTGAACGCTTGCCTGATTTCATTGGTTGGCCATTGTATTAGTCAGTCGGTGGTCCGAATAGACCATTCTGTTACAGATCCTCGCGAAAATCCTGCCGGAGAGCCCTCTGCCTCCAAAACCAATGAACCCCGCAGGACGGGCGCGCGGGGGACAAGGCTCGCTCCGACGGGCAAATAAGGTTCCCTTCCGCAGACGTTGCCTTTTCATTGCACTATTGACGGATGCGGCAAACCCTGAGTTCCAGCGTGTTCGAAAAGCTCGTCGACCAGGCCATCGAAGAGTTGCCCGAGGAACTGTTCGCACGCATAGCCAACCTCGAGATCACTATCGAGGACCGGCCCCCCGAGTCGGCCGAGGACGCACGGTTGCTCGGGCTGTACGAAGGCATTCCCCTGACCGAGCGGGGGTCGGACTACTTCGGGGTCCTGCCCGACCGGATCACGCTGTTTAAAGTGAACATCGAGCAGGAGGCCGAGACGCCGGAAGAGGTCCAGGAGGTGGTTCGGGTCACGGTTTTGCATGAGATTGCCCACCATTTCGGCATCGACGACGACCGCCTGGAGGAACTGGGCTGGGACTAACGCATCATCTGTCCGGGGGTGGATGAGTAGTCCACGAAGGTTCCGACCAGGACCAGCTGGCTCTCTACCGCCAGCACCGGCTGGTCCGCCTCCACAACCGCGGTGGCCAGACCTCCTCCGAGGTGCGGGCTGAGGTCCACCACCATCTTGCGCCCCGGCTCCAGGACCAGTGAGGAAAGCTCAGCCGGAGCCGATTCACCCTCCGGTGTGAGCAGTACCACTCCCACCGTCGTGCGCACCTGACCTGCGTTTACCAACGCCAGCGAAGCTGCTCCTCCCGAGGGTGATCCGGCGGGCACGGTCCATCGCCTGGCCGGTGCACTTACCCCGAATGTGGACTCGTACGCTCGGTTCCTGTCGACGATTCCCGCAGTCTTGCGCTCGGCCACGACGGGCACGTCGTTGGTGGAGGTGAGCTGTATGCCGTAGCTGGTTCCCCGGGGAAGGTGATCCGAGACGTTCAGCGACACCTGCCTGCCGGCGGGAACCGGGATCTCGGCCAGGTCGGGAGGAGCAGTCCGCTCCTGCTCGGTCATGAACACGATACCTATCAGTGCTTCCCGTGATCCCGGGTTCGCGACGACCACCGATTCCTCACCGTCGCCCGGCACGAGTCCCCCGGCGAACAGCCAGTCGGTTGAAGGGCTCTGGGCGCCGACATCCAGCGAAATCCCGTTACCCGGGCCTGCGGTCACGTTGGAGTAACGGGCGACGACCACCCGGCCCCTGGACGCCCGGACCTCGACACCGAAGCTGGGCGACTCCTGCAGGTAGTCGGAAAGGTAGACCCCACTTTGGGAGAAAGGCCTGATGACCAGGTCGCGCAACCGGGCGGGCACCACTTCCTCCTCCGGGGTCAGAAGCCGGACCCGCACCACCGCCTCCTCGCGGAAGGGGTTGGAGATCAGCAGGTAGTGGTTGTCCCCGCGGGCGGTGCTGCTGGTCGCGAACAGCCAGCGGGACGAAGGCTGAGCGGAGCAACGGGACGAAGCCACGCCCCGGCCGCCGGCGAGGACCATTAGCGAGGTTGCGTTGTTGCCCCCGAAAGCCTCTACGAGGCCGGTGGAATCCGCGACTGAGAACTCCCCGACCAGCTTGTTGCTGCTGTGGCGAGCCTCCAGGCTGGCCTGCTCCACGTCGGACTGGGCAGTGCCGCCGATAGCGGACCTCCGCAGTCCGAGGGCCGAGGAGCCGAGGTTGCCGGTAGCCATGGTGGCGCTGATGTCCGGGCCGGGCGGGACGGGACAGTACCAGCCGGTAGACACGAACTGACCGGCGTCGATCTCGGAATCCTGCTGCTCCCGGGTGGGGACGGTCGCGTCCAGAAGGAGTCCGCCTGCCATCGCCGAAATGACGACGGCGATGAAGATCACCTCGAAACGCCTCATGGGCGGGCTGCCTTTTTGTTTCCCGGGCTACCTGGGCCCGCCATCGCGACGACGGCGAGAAGGATGATCACCTGAAGGAACAGCCACAGGAAGCGGATCCAGTGCTGGGCAAAGTACACCCGCACCTCACCGGCTGCGTTGGGCTCCAGCTCGAACCTGTTTGACCACCCGAACGCCTCTGACCTTTCCAGGCGTGTATCGCCGGCGGTGGCCCTCCAACCGCTGTTGTGGTTGTCCCCGAGCAGTATCTGGGAATGGCTGGTTCTGGGTAGCTCGCCGGTGAACCGGCTGGGAGAACGGGCCGGGATCCCCCGGCCGCCCATCCAGTCGACCAGCATGAGCGAGCTCGGGTTGGGATCGGCAACCACCTCCTCGGGAAGCCCCACCGGCGCCAGCGCGGCCCGGGGAAGCCATAGGAGGTTCCGGTAGATTGCCACCCCGGCCTGCTGCTGCTCCAGCGCGATGTCGCGCTGGCGGCCCAGGGCCGCGATCGTGGGTGCGTCGGCGGGGTCGGCGACGATGAACTGCACGCTGGCCGGGGCCAGCAGATGGCCGGCCAGGTGAAGGCGCCGCCCGAGCAGGGCGTTGATCACGCTGTCCAGGCGCCTCTCCCCCTGGGCCGGCGGCGCCTGAATCGAATCCAGCATGGTGAGCCCGTCCGAGGTGGTTAAAAAGTAGTCGGCTCCGTCGGTGGGTCTGAGGCCGGCCCGAACGGGGTCGGTCCAGCGCTTGCCCAACCACAAAACCCGGAAGTCGCCGGTTTGCAAAGCGGTCGTCCGCAAGAACGAGGCGACGGAGGTCGCCTCGTCGCCCGTTCCCCCGGCGAAGGTCGCCTCGGGCCGTTCCCAACCGGCGAGATTGGGCGCCCAGCCGATCAGGACACCGACCGCCAGGGTCAGCCCGAGCGCCGGCGTTGCTATCTTGTGGCGCCAGCCGAAGGCGTGCTTGGGGAGCTCCTCGGAAAGGCCCGCCGCCAGGTGCCCGCTCATAGCCGCGACCAGGACCAGCGGGACGGTCAGCCATATCGCCGGCGAGGCCACCAGCGGCGGAAGGAACCCCTTACCGATGATGCCGCCGATCAAACCGAATACCAGCAGGCCGACGGTCAGCGTCCGAGCCTCCTCCCGCCGCCCCGGTCCCACCAAAGCCAAGGTTCCCAGCACAAGCGCCGGGACCACCAGGACGGCGGCTCCGCCCGCCAGGTTCAGCAGCAGCGTCTGCTGGAAGGAAAAGCCCTCCCACAAAGGGTAGAGCCAGCCGCGTATGCCGGAGAACAGCGGAGCAAGTATCGGCCCGCGGGGCCGTAGCCCCTCGAACGACCAGGGGATCAACGCGGCGCAGGTGATCGGAATGACAAGCAGGAGAAACCTCAGGCGCTTCCACGTCGACCCCGCGAACCCGGTGGCCACCGCCATTCCCAACCCGAGGCTGGCGAAAAGCACAAGCAGCGAGACCAGGGCCGAGGGCGCCAGCGCCACCACGGGCAGTGCCATCAGCGAAGTACGGCCGGTGGCGGAAAGGAGCGCATCCGACCCGAGCGGAACCGGGGACCTGATCTCGGGCTGGTCCCCCCAAGCCGCTCCCGAGGCAAGCATCCGGAGCGCCATCGCCAGGATGAAGGGCAGACCGGCGTACAGGGCAAGTGCCCCCAGGTCGCCGGAGGAGACAATCAGGTGGGTCACCGGGTTGAGGGCGTAGACGCCAAGCGCCACCACCCGCGCCGGGCGCCGGTCGGTAGAAGAACGCACCAGCCGGTTCATGCCCACCAGCCCCAGGCCGAGCAGCAGGAGTATCAACAGCTTTTGACCCAAACCCGGGCTCCCCAGCCCCATCAGGCTGACCACCCACAGGATCGGGTAGGCGGGAGGGGCGGCGGACTCGGTGCCGAGCGAGGTCTCCCGCCACCCCGACAGATAGTCTCCTATCAGCCTTCCGGTTGCCTCGGGGAACGGCCACAGCGTTCCACCCGCCACCGGGCCGCCGAAAAGGACCCCGCGCATCGCAATGAGGCCGAGCAGCACGATCAGGCCGGTTGCAATCGTCAGCGGCTGCTTGCTCCACTCGAAGAACCCTTGTTTCAGCGAGGCCACCGACAGTGTGTTCTTGGTACGGGTCCCCATGGCCAGGGTTCCGCGTTCCCACTGGCGTAGCCGGCGTTCCAGATGGACCCGGAAACGGTGGGAGTCCCGGACCATCAGGCGCCTGATTTGTCTGTCCGGGACCTTCCTGCGTTTCTGGACCGCCCGGCGCCGCATCGTCACATTGGGAACCGAGCGGGCAAAGTCGATGAGCGCCCGCGGGTAATCCGACGACTCCTCCACCCGGCGAAAGACGAGCAGCGCCAGCATCCTGATGAGCCCGAGGATCACCGAGGCCGTCAGGGCGAAGACCATGCGCGGCGCCCCGAAATTCTTGGCGATCGTACGAAGCTGGTTGCGGCGAGCCAGGTGACCGTTGGACGGGACTCCCCGACCGACCCGGCGCTGTCCGTTTACCAGCGCGACGGCGTGGCGGTAGCGGGCCTTCGGTTCCTGGACGACCTTGAAGCCTGCCAGCAGGGCCCTCAGGCACAGGTCGAGATCTTCTCCGAAGGCGAAGTAGGCTCCGTCCCACAGCCCGCAGCGCTCGGCAAGCTTGCGGGACACGAGCATGCAGGCGTTGGTAACGAACAGGGTTTCGCCCATGGTCTCGTGCTGGCCCTGGTCGATCTCTCCCTCCTCCAGCCCGGAGTAGGGAATGCAGAACTGGTCGGCCGACATGCCGACCTCCACCAGGACCTCAGGGCGCTCCCAGCCCAGTCCTTTGCCGCCGACCACTCCCGCCCCGGTGGCGAGTGCCGTCTCTACCAGGGTGCTGAGGGCATCCGGATCCAAAAAGACGTCGTCGTGCATGAAAAGGAAGTAGTCGGCGGCGGCAGTGTGGCTCGACGATTCAAGACCGGCGTTGGCCGCGGCCCCGTATCCGAGGTTGACGCGCGACCTGACCAGTTCGGCGTTGCGGGCGTAGCGGGCGACGACGGGTGCCGCTTCGGTCTCCGAGCCGTTGTCGATGACCAGGACATCCCGGCAGGGGTAGCTCTGGCGGCTGACCGAGTCCAGGCTGCTGGCAAGCCAGGGGCCGCCGTTGTAGGTGACCATGACGACCAGGACGCGCGGGTCGGCCTCAAACATCGATTCGTTCACTGTGGCGACCTGGTCAAAAGCAAGGGGGAGAGCCTCCTAACGGCCCGCCGGGCATTATAGGCCGCGGTCGAACTGGACATTCCTGGGTGTCCCTTTGGCGCTCCGGCCGGCGCCCTTCGACCTACGGGACCCTTTAAGGCTTGCGCCGGCCGCGGGGGGTTGCCGGGGGTTTCGGCGAGCGTCCTGCGGCCCGGCCAGGCTTCGGCGCCGGCGGGCCCTGGTCCTTTGCTACCGGGGCGGCCTTGCGGCGTCCCCGAACCGCCGGACGGGCCGGAGGTTCCTCGGCCAACCTGTCCTGCGGCGCGTCTACTAGATAGTCCCGGACCAGAGCGCTACCCAGGCGATGGCGAATCCCCTTTCCCGGGCCGAACTGGTCCGGGACTATCTGGTAGACGCGCCGCCGGACAGGTTATCCGAGGAACCTCCGGCCCGTCCGGCCGTTCGCGGACGTCGCAAGGCCGCTCCGGTAACAGACGAACAGGGCTCGCCCGCGCCGAAGCTCGGCCGGGCCGCGGGACGCTCGCCGAAACCCCCGGCA
>DATLGP010000124.1:0-5122 GCA_035540395.1 Actinomycetota bacterium | reverse complement strand
TCTTTTGCTCGACTGGATAACCAGCCAGGCCGGCTGACCCCCCTACAGTCTGGAGAAACGAATGGAGACGGACGGCCACCCGACACAGGACCTGGTGGACGAGCTGGTCAGAAGGGGAGCGGTCGCGGTTCCGGGCGACTCCTCCGGCCCCGACGCCGACGCCGTAGCGAAGAAGGTGCCCCAGGGGAGCGGCTTTTGGATGTACGTTTCATCCGAGGCTTACGACACCGAGATAGACGAGGGTCCGCCCCTAATAGTCTGATCAGGCGAACGAAAGGACCGAGATGGACAAGTGGGAGTACGCGTCGGTGCCCCTGATACCGCATGTGGCGAAGGAGATCCTCGACAACTGGGGAGATGACGGCTGGGAGCTGGTGACGGTTTTCAGCCCGCCCGATGTCGGGGGAGTGGTGGCCTACTTCAAAAGGCCCAAGCAAGCCTGACGGTTAGTCGGGGCGGGACCAGCCTCCGCTCTTGCCGCCGACCTTGTTGACCAGCTCCACCAACTCGATGCGGATTCCCTTGTCGACCGCCTTGCACATGTCGTAGACGGTCAGCGCCGCCACGGAGGCGGCGACGAGCGCTTCCATCTCGACTCCGGTCCTGTCGGCGGTTTTCACCTCCGAAACGATGCGGACGCCGCCCTCCTCGAGGGCGAGGTCCACCTTTATCCCGGTCACCGCAAGCGGATGGCACAGAGGGATAAGGTCGGGCGTCTTCTTGGCCGCCATGATGCCGGCGATCTTCGCCACCCCCAGCGCGTCCCCCTTGGACAGGCCCCCCTCCCGCACTATCCGGACGGTTTCGGGGGTCATGGCAACAAACGCAGTGGCGGTGGCTTCGCGGACTGTCGCACTCTTGGCCGAGACATCGACCATTGCGGCCTGGCCTTCCGCGTCGACGTGTGAGAGCTTCTTGGCGGGCTCAGGCATGGGCGGAGACGCGCTGGATCTGTTCCAGGTAGGCGCGGAATCCGGGGCCCAGCTCGGGATGGTCGAACGCCAGCGCCGCGGTGGCCTGCAGGTATCCGAGTTTGGTCCCGGCGTCCCAGCGCCGTCCTCGGTAGTGCTGGGCCACCAGCTTGCCCTGCCCGGCGAGCACCGCCAGGGCGTCGGTCAACTGGATCTCGCCGCCGCTTCCCGGTTTCACGGTCCCCAGGATGTCCATCACCTCGGGGGCGAGGACGTAGCGGCCGATGATCGCCAGGTCCGACGGGGCGTCCGAGGGGTCCGGTTTCTCGATTAACGCCCTGACCCGCATCCAGTCGTCGCCGGACGGCTCCGGGTCGATCGCTCCGTAGGATCCGATGGATTCGTGGGGCACCTCGTCCACCGCAATGACGCTGCTGGAGGTCCTCTCGTAGGTGGAGATCATTTCTCCCAAAAAGTTGTCGGCCGGGTCCAGCAGCTCGTCGGGGAGCAGGACCACGAAGGGCTCGTCCTGGATGTGCTCCCGGGCCACCCAGACCGCGTGACCCAGACCGAGCGGCTCGTTTTGGGTCGCAGTGTAGATGTCCGCCAGCTGGTTGAGCTCGAGCATCTCCTCCAAAAGCTCGTGCTTCGCCTTATCCCGCAGGGCGGTCTCGAGCTTGGCGTTGGAGGTGAAATGGTGGGTGACCGCTTCTTTGCCTTCCGAGGTGACGATGCAGATGTTGGTGATCCCGGCACGCACCAGCTCCTCCACCGCGTACTGGATTACGGGCCGATCCACCACCGTTACCAGTTCCTTGGGCACGGCTTTGGAGGCCGGGAGGAACCGGGTCCCCATCCCTGCTGCAGGGATGATTGCTGTCTGTACTGGCACCTGACGATCCTAACCGAGGAAACCGATTGTTAATCCGGCCGGTGGGCCACCACCCGGTTCTTTCCCTGGGCCTTGGCCTCCAACAGGGCAAGGTCGGCTGCTTTGAAGATGCTGGCGAAATCGGTGCCTGCCGACGGGTAGGAGGCGACGCCGGCGGAGACGGTTACGTGCAAGGGCTCGGGTGTCATCTCCGACTCGAACGGGGTTGACCCGATTACCTGGCGGATCTTCTCGGCGGCGTTCAGGCCGCCGGCGGCATCGGTCTCGGACAGCAGAAGCTCGAACTCCTCGCCGCCGTACCGGGCGAACATGTCGACATCACGGACGGTGGACCTGATGCGCTGGGCAAGCTCAATCAGCACGAAGTCCCCCACCTGGTGACCGTAGGTGTTGTTGAACCGCCGGAAGTCGTCGATGTCCAGGATGATCAGGGAGAACGGTCGCCCGAAACGCTGCGCCCGGTCGATTTCTCGGGCGAACTGGATTTGGAACCAGCGGTGGTTCCAGATGCCGGTCTTACCGTCCATGATCGCCATTCGCTCTGCCTCCTGGTGCAGCAGAACGTTTTCGATGGCGACTCCCGCCTGGTCGGTGAGCGACAGGATGGCCCGCAGGTCGGTCTCGGTGAACTCCCCCTCCTTTTTGTCGTAGAAGTTGAGCACCGCCAGCACCCGGTCGTGTGAGACCAGCGGAACCGATAGCTGGGTGGCGAAGTCCGGCTCGGTCTCGTGGCGGAGCGGCGGATCGGCCGACCCGGGGAAGAGAATTGGCTGGCCGGTGGCGGCCACCTTGCCGGCGATCCCCTGGCCCACCTCCAGCTTGAAGTTGGCGGCGTCGAGGTTTCGGGCGACGCCCGACACCAGGGTCGCGCCCCCTTTCCTCAGCATGAGCAGGCCTCTTTGGGCTCGAATGGCTTCCATGCCGGTCTCCAGGGCGATCTCCAGCATCCGCTCCAGGTCGTGGGTGGCCCTCAGCGCCTCACCGAACCTGGTGTGGGCTCGGGCAAGCGCCTCGTTGGACTCGCGCAACTGGGCGACCTGGGCGCGAAGGGTCCCGGTTATCCGCTCCAGCGCACCCGCCAGGCGCCTCAGGTCCTCCGATTGCGGCGCGTCGATCGCCCGGTCGTAGGTACCGGCGGCAATCGCTTCGGCATCGTCGGCCAGTCTTTTCAGCTCGACCGAAGGATTGGTGTCGGGCATCGAGCTTCCTATCGGCTGGGTACCGTTGTCGGGGTCATTGCGGTGAGACGGGCTCCTAGAAGCGGGGGGCGGCTACCTAACAGTCTGACCGGATTTGCGCCCCCTGGAGTTCCGAAGGCTCTGACATACTATTGAACTGCGTTTATCTCAACGAGGATCAGGGACCCCCTTTGCCGACGTACGAATACCTCTGTGTCGAGTGTGGCAACCGTAAGGAGGTTGTCCAGTCTTTCACCGATGAGTCGCTGACCACCTGCGAGCTGTGCGGAGGCCGGTTGCGCAAGGTCATCTTCCCGGTGGGCATCCAGTTCAAGGGCTCGGGCTTCTACTCCACGGATCGCCGGGCCAGCCAGCCGATGTCCCGCCACAACAACAAAGACAAGGACAAAGAGTCCAAGGGCGAATCGGGCGCGGACACCAAGTCCGAGAAGTCCGAAGCGAAAGCCGAGTCCAACAGTGACTCCAAAAAGGAGTCCAAGACCGACTCCTCCTCCAAGACCGATTCCGGCTCGTCGACCAAGAAAGCCGTGGAAACAACTGGCTGAGAAGGCCCTTCCCAACCTCGCTGCCCTCCACTAGAATCTGCCTACTTCCTCCGCTTCCCCTAACTGCTAAACCGCGCTGTTGATTCGCGTCGATTCCGAAGGGGGCCGGGATGACCACTCTTGTTCTTACCCGTCGCAGGACCTCCAGATGGAGCCTGCTGGCATTGCTCGCTGCGGTTGTCACCGCACTCGCCGTCTACTCCTACCTGGCTGCGTTGCGCAGCCAGATTCCGGCTTCCGGGCTCATGGTGCCCATGGTGGTGGCCGCAACCGATATCGACTCCGGGGTGGTCGTGACCGAGGCGATGCTGGACGTGGCCGATCATCCGGAGCGGTACCTTCCCGAGGGGGCACTTCGCAGCCCGGAACTGGCGATCGGACGGGTGGTGACCGTGCCGATCCTGAAAGGCGAGCCGGTGACCGGGCGCAGAATAGGCCGGGACGGAGGTTCGTCGTCGGTGGTGCCCGACGGCATGCGCGCCTACTCGCTCAGTCCCCAGACTCTGGAGGGACTGGCGCTGGCTCCCAAGGCAGGCGACCGGGTGGACGTACTGGCCACCTTTGCCCGAGAGGCCGGCCGGGCCGAAACCGTCACCGTCATCAAGGCGGCCAAGGTCGCCTCGGTTGGAGGATCCCGGGGCGCCGACTCCAAGGTTGCTTCCCAGCTGGGGGTAAGCGGAAGCGGCGGCAAGAACGGGATCACCCTGCTGCTTACCCCTCAGCAGGCCGAAGCTTTAGCTCAGTCCGAGGCATTGGGAAAGATCGCCCTGGTGCTCGCCCCGAACGCGGGTGAGGAGTAGGCCGGCCAGGTCGTTAGCTGTCCGGCTCCACGCCCCGGTCGATGCCGGCGGGGTCCTGGGGAGGAGGAATCTGCGCCGGGTCCGGCTGGGTGTCGGGAGACGGTGTCGGTTCCTCCAGGGGCTTCAGCTCCCGGACGCTGACCGCAACCCGCTCCAGGACCTCACGGTTCTGGTCGAAGTGAGACGCCAGGCTCCAGGTAATCACCTTGAGGAAGCGGTCGGGGGTTTCGACGAAGGTATACAGATAGACCACTTCCACCTCGTTGTGGAAGCCCTTGAGTTGATAGCGCACCGCATCTTTGCCGTCGACGGAGACCTGCTCGGGGCCGGAGAGGTCGGCCAGCCCTACCCGGGCCACCAGCTGCTGCATTTCCTGGTCGGCGAACCGCCCGAGCTCCATCGAGGAGAACGCGCTACGGGGGTCCTCGATGACCACACCGTATGCCTCGTTCTGGTGATCTGCCGCCTGCAGCGCCGCGACCTCGTTGAGGTCGGTCTGGCTCGACCAGGAGTTCGGAACCTCGAACTGTAGAGCGCCGTCGGCGCTCGTGATGGTCTTGCTGCCCCGGGAGAAGGTTGGGTTCCCCCCTCGGTCGCAGGCGCCGAGGAGCACCGCCAGCAGCAGCAACGCCACGGCCCTGCTGAGAACGACGCGGTTCAGAGGACGGCCGGCGGCTTGCATGGAGAGCGCTCCTGTGGGCGGATTCTTGCCATCTTAACAAGGGTCCGGCTGCCGGCCGGAGTGACCCACGGGCCGGACCGCTCAGGACATAGC
>DATLGP010000123.1:0-6135 GCA_035540395.1 Actinomycetota bacterium | reverse complement strand
GGGGAACGAAAGGCGAGGTGAGCAGCAGGGCGGCTGCGATCTTCAACCGTCCCTCGCTCATTAAAGCGGCCGAACGCTCCCCCGTCGCCCGGTTGCCAACCTGATCGTGGTTTTGCGTCGAGACCACGAACCGGTTCCCGGGCAGGCCGGCCGGCGAGCGGCCGTGAACCCTTTGCCGGTAGGGCGACCAGGTGCCGTCGTACACCCACGCCTGCTTTAGCGCCTTTCCCAGCAGCGCCAGGGACCCGAAGTCCTCGTAGTAGCCCTCGCGCTCACCGGTCAGCGTGGCGTGGATGGCGTGATGCCACTCGTCGGCCCAGGAGGCATCCAGGCCGTACCCGCCGGCGTCGACGCTGCGCACGAACCTTGGGTCGTTGAGGTCGCTCTCCGCGATTAGAAACAGGCTTCGGCCCACCCGGGCGGAAAGAGCATGCACCTCGTTGGCCATCTGCTCCAGCAGGTGCGTGGCCGAGTCGTCGACGATGGCGTGGACCGCATCCAGCCGCAGGCCGTCGATGTGGTAATCCCGGAGCCACGCCAAAGCGTTGTCGATGACAAACCTACGAACCTCGCCGCTGTGGGGACCGTCGAAGTTCAAGGCGTCGCCCCAGTTCGTCTGGTGGCGTTCGGAAAAGTAGGGCCCGAACTCGGGCAGGTAGTTGCCGGCCGGTCCCAGGTGATTGTAGACAACGTCCAGAACCACGCCCAGGCCGGCGGCGTGGCAGGCATCCACCAGTCTCTTCAGCCCTTCGGGGCCCCCGTAGGCGTGGTGGGGGGCGAACAGGTCCACCCCGTCGTAGCCCCATCCCCGGCTGCCGGAGAACTCCGCCACCGGCATTAGCTCCACCGCGTCGATGCCCAGCTCCACCAGATGGGGCAGGTATTCGATCGCCCCGTCGAAGGTTCCCTCCGGCGAGAAAGTGCCGGTGTGAAGCTCGTAGAGCACCGAGCCCGGAAGCGGCATCCCCCTCCAGGGGCCGTCGGCCCACTGAAAGGCCGAATGGTCCACCACCGCCGATGGACCGTCCATCCCTTCGGGCTGGGAAGCGGAACGGGGATCCGGCCGCCCCGGCTTGCCGTCGAGCGAAAACCGGTACCGGGTTCCCGGCCCCGCATGCTCCAGTTCCAGCTCCCACCAGCCGTCGCCTGCCGGCACCATGGGGTGGGCCCCGCCCGCGATCACCACGTCGACCCGTGCGGGCTTGGGCGCCCAGACCCGGAACCGATGCACGGCGCTCAGGACTCCAGCCGCAGCAGGGCAACCGGAAAGCGGGCCAGCAGCTCGGCAACCTTGACCGGACCGCCGGAGAGCCGCTCCCCGGTCAGCTGGTTCCTCCAGACGCCGCTCGGAAGCTCCACGGAGGTGTCGCCCCAGCCCTCGTGGCTCATCGAGAACCGGGGGACCACGGTCGCCACCACGCCCCAGCGCTGGAAACCGACCACCCGCGTCGCCTCGGGACCGGCAGCCTCGAGCGGCTCGTAGGTCGCGTCGCCCGCAAAGGCTTCGGGAAGCTGGTTGCGCAGCTGAAGGGTCTTGTGAATCAGGTACAGCTTGGGCAGTCCCTCGTCCATTCGGGCAACGACGTCCTCCACGCTCATCCCCTCCAGCTCGCCGAGCATCCGGGTTCGAACCGAGTAGTCCACCGCCCGGCGGTTGTCGGGATCCACCAGGCTCAGGTCCCACAACTCGGTCCCCTGGTAGGTGTCGGGAACCCCGGGAGCGGTGAGCTTGAGGAGAGTCTGGACGAGTGAGTTCACCCTTCCCGCCTCCAGGATCGAGGCGACGAAGTCGGCGAGCATCCGCTGGAACTCGTCGTCGTCGAACAGGTCCCCCACAAAGCGCACCAGCGCCTCGTCGTAGGCGTCGTTCGGTGTCAGCCACGAGGTGTGGGTTTTTGCTTCCTTCGACGCCTTTTGGATGTAGGCCACCGCCCGGTCCCTGGTCAGCGGCCAGGCGCCCACCATCACCTGGTACAGCAGGTACTCGATATTGCGGTCCACCGGGCTGTCGGGGTCTCGGTGCCGCTCGTTGTGCTTAACCCACTGCTTGACCGCATCACCCCAAAGCCGGGGGACCTCGGAGAGCACGGCCAGGCGGGCCCGGACATCCTCCGAGCGCTTGGTGTCGTGCGTGGACGATGAGAGCATGGACTGCGACCACAGATCCTGAGCCTCCTGGCAGGCATCGTGGAACTCCTGGACCGTTAGCCCGAACCGGCCCGGGTCGCCGCCCACCTCGTTAAGGGCGACGAAACGGTTGTAGTTGTAAAAGGAGGTGTCTTCCACCCCCTTGGCCATCACCGGGCCGGAAAGCTGCTGAAACCGGGTCACCAGCTCGTGCTCGGGAGCCTTCGGGTCGTCTTCGGGGACCGTCACCTGCAACAAAAGCAGGCTCTCCAGAAACCCGAAGAGGGCGGAGTCCAGGTCGGGCCGCAAGGATTCGGCCGCCTCCACCGCCTGCACCACGAACTTTAGATCCTGCCAGCTGATGGTGTCCCCCGGCTTGATGTAGGTGCGGTAGACGGGAAAACAGGCGAGGACCTCCCTGAGTGACTGGTTCAGCTCGAAGCGGATGTAGTCCCGGTATCGCCGGTGCCTCTCACACACCTTCATCAAGATGCCGGTGAGCCGGACCAGGTCGGCGGTCAGCACCTCGCGCAGCACCTGGTGCTTGCGTTCACGGACGACCTGCTCCCAGTCGGTCGGCTCCGACGTGACCTCCCGGTAGAGCTCGGTCAGATCTGTTTCCGCCGACTGGTCGACCAGGAGCCCGGTTAGCCGGTTCATGAAGTCGTAACCGGTGGTTCCGGCCACCGGCCAGCTCTCGGGCAGCCGCTCCCCCGGTTCCAGGATCTTCTCCACCACGATCCAGGAGTCGGGGGCCCGGTCCTCCAGCCGGAACAGGTACTCCTCGGGGTCTCGCAGGCCGTCCGGGTGGTCGACGCGAAGGCCGTCGACACTTCCTTCGGCAACCCACTGCAGGATCAGCTCGTGGCTGGATTCGAAAACCTCCGGAACCTCCTGGCGCACGCCGACCAGGGTGTCCACGTCAAAAAACCGGCGGTAGTCCAGCTCTGCGACTGCAGTCCGCCAGTAGGCGAGCCGGTAGTTCTGTAGCTCCAAAAAAGCGTCGAGGCCGTCGAAGTCCTCGTTCAGTTCGGCCAGCGCCCGGTCCACGGCCTCGGAGAGCTCGGGGTCGGAGCTCAGCAGCTCCTCCAGGCGTGCTTTCAGGATCTCTTTATCCCGCAGGCGCTCGTAGACAAGCTCCTCGTCGGATTCGGTGGCTTTCGGCAGCCGTCCGAAGGCCGTTGCCAGCGACTCCAGCTCGGCGCTGTAGCACTTGGCAGCGGCCGAGATCAGTACCGGCTCGAGCGAGGGCGGAGAGACCGGCAGCTCGTGGTCGTAGTAGGCGACGGTGAAGTCGGCCCCCTGCCGCACCACCTTTATCTCGCCTGCTTCCAGGACCCGCCCGTAATGGTCACCCAGGACGGCGATGAGGATCCGATCGCGCTGCCGGGACTCGGGAGGATTCCAGTCGACGTCGAAATAGACGGCGTAGGCGCTCGACCGCCCGTTCTCCAGGACGTCCCACCACCAGCGGTTGGCTCTTCCCCCGATGGCCATGTGGTTGGGAACTATGTCGAGCACCTGTCCCATACCGTGCTCCTCCAGGGCCTTTACCAGACGCCGGCGGGCCGGTTCGCCCCCCAGTTCCTCGTTTACCCGGGTGGGATCCACCACGTCGTAACCGTGGCTGCTGCCCCGGGCAGCCTGCAGGTAGGGCGAGCAGTACAGATGAGTGACCCCCAGCCGGGCCAGGTAGGGCACGATGCCGGCCGCGTCATCGAACCCGAACCGGGGGGTTAGCTGAACGCGGTAGGTCGAGGAGGGAGTGCGCGGCGGCTTAGTCACCGTCGGTATCGGGCGGAGGTTCCAACTGAAAGACCACTATCGACCTTGCCGGCACCCCGACCCGGTCTCCCGCCTTCAAGATCTCGGTGTCGCCGTTCGCGGGTACCGGATCGTGGCTGTCCAGGACCTTCGTCCACACCTCGCCGATGTTGGGCGGGACGGTGAAGTCCACCGGGTCGATGTGGGCGTTGAAGCACATCAGAAAGCTGTCGTCGACAATCGGCTCCCCGCGTTGATCGGTGGCTCCGATGGCGGCCCCGTTCAAGAAGACACCGACCGTCTTCAAACCGGCCTGCCAGTCTTCGTCCTCCATCTCGGCACCGTCGTTGCGGAACCACGCCAGGTCGCTCAGGTCGTGGCCGATGACGGGACTGCCCTGAAAAAAGCTCGGGCGGCGAAAAACCGGGTGCTTGTGGCGAAATTCCACCAGCCTACGGGTGAACTCCAACAGTTCGGTGTCCTGTGCCTCCCAGTCGAACCACGAGATCTCGTTGTCCTGGCAGTAGGCGTTGTTGTTCCCCCTCTGGCTGCGTCCGAACTCGTCCCCGGCCAACAGCATGGGTATGCCCTGCGACAAAAACAAGGTGGTGATCAGGTTGCGCCGCAAGAGATCACGACACTCCTTGACCCCCGGGTCGTCGGTTGGGCCCTCAACTCCGCAGTTCCAGGACCGGTTGTCCGATTCGCCGTCCTGGTTGTCCTCCCCGTTGGCCTCGTTGTGCTTTTCGTTGTAGGAGGTGAGGTCGGCCAGGGTGAAGCCGTCGTGGGCGGTGATGAAATTGACGCTCGCAGAAGGCTTCCTGCCGGTGGCCTCGTAAAGATCGGAGCTGCCCATCACCCGGTAGGCGAATTCGGCCAGCGGTCCGGAGTCTCCCAGCCAGAACTCGCGCACGGTGTCCCGGTACTTGCCGTTCCACTCGGACCACAGCGGTGGGAAGTTGCCCACGTGGTAGCCGCCCTCGCCCAGGTCCCACGGCTCGGCGATCAGCTTGACCTGGCTGACCACCGGGTCCTGATGGATGAGGTCGAAGAAAGCGGAGAGCCGGTCGACGTTTTGGAACTGGCGGGCCAGGCTCGCCGCCAGGTCGAACCGGAAGCCGTCGACGTGCATCTCGGTTACCCAGTAGCGCAGCGAATCCATGATCAGCTGCAGCACGTGGGGATGGGCCATGTTTAGGCTGTTGCCGGTGCCCGTGGTGTCGAAGTAGTAGCGCGGCGTGTCCTCGACCAGCCGGTAGTAGGCGCCGTTGTCCAGCCCCCGAAACGACAGAGTGGGGCCCAGGTGATTGCCTTCTGCGGTGTGGTTGTAGACGACGTCGAGGATGACCTCGATGCCGGCCTCGTGCAGCGTCTTGACCATCTGCTTGAACTCGGCCACCTGCTGGCCGCTCTGGCCGGAGGAGCTGTACTCGTTGTGGGGCGCCATGAACCCGACGGAGTTGTATCCCCAATAGTTCCTGAGGCCCTTGTCGTTCAGGTGCGAGTCGTGGATGAACTGGTGCACCGGCAGGAGCTCGACCGCGGTGACGCCGAGAGAGGTCAGGTACTCGAGCGACGCGGGGTGGGCCAGCCCGGCGTAGGTTCCGCGCAGATCCGGAGGAACCCCGGGGTGCAGCTTGGTGAACCCCTTGACGTGGACCTCGTAGATCACCGTCTTGTCCCGGGGAATCCGGGGGGCCCGGTCGTTGTCCCAGTCGAAAAACGGGCTGGTCACCACGGACTTCGGGACGAACGGACCGCTGTTGGCGTGGTTCAGCGCACCGTCCGGATCGTTGAAGCGGTAGTTGAACACTGCCTCGTTCCACCGCACCTGGCCGTCGACCGCCCTCGCGTACGGGTCCAGCAACAGCTTGGAGGGGTTGCACCTCAGTCCGGCGTCGGGATTGTAAGGGCCGTAGACCCGAAAGCCGTAGCGCTGGCCGGGGCCGGAGTTGGGCAGGTAACCGTGCCAGCAGAAGGCGTGCACTTCGGGCAGGTCGGCCCGGATCTCGCTCCCGTCCTCTTCGAAGATGCACAGCTCAACCCGTTCGGCAACCTCGGCGAAAACCGAAAAGTTGACGCCCATTCCGTCGTAGGTAGCCCCGAGCGGGTAGGGCATTCCGGGCCACAATTTCATCTGTTCCATCTCCATCGTCGGGGCGAGGACGGACTGCCAGCGGGCGGCGACATCCAGACCAACTTGGTGAAGCGATCCCTGCGACCTTACCGCTCAGGCTGGATTGC
>DATLGP010000122.1:0-6902 GCA_035540395.1 Actinomycetota bacterium | reverse complement strand
GCCCTAAAGAGACTCCCGAGCAATGCCTGTTTGGGCCTTTGCGGCCGACTGCGAAGCTCTCCGGCTGTACTTCCTGTGGACGGTTAGGTCTCCCAACACCGCCGACAAGGGTTCGGCCCAAAAGAGCACTCGCAGGGACCTGCTGCCGGTCCCCGGTACTGCTCGGGAATGAAAGGAAACTACCTTCGCCCTGAGAGCACGGTCAAGGTCGATCCCGCAGATTTATTCCCACTCTGAAAGAAGGGTCTGCGAAGAACCCCCTGAAAATACGCAGGGCCCGAGGTACCTCTGGTCACACTCCGCTGCGCACTTCCCCGAACACAGCTCGGCGCTTCCTTACGGCATCTTGGGCCCTGCGTGTCACAGGCCGTTAGTGAGACCGGCAGCCACAATCCTGCAGATGCAATGCCTTCCCGCCCAAATCCTCGTCGTTGCAGGCAGAACCTTCAAAGACGAGAGTGTGCCGAGGATTCGCTAAAGCTCTTACAGAACCGCTCGCTGGCGGGGATTCCCCCAGACCGCTTGCGACTGGGACAAGTTACCGAGGGCCGGACGGGCCAGTCAAGACCGCTTGAGAACAATTGTTCGCGACCCAAAAGGTTTCTTCGCGCTCCCCATAGAAGAAGGCGAACAATCGTCGCTTCGGGATCCCGCGGTGTAAAGATCGTGCAGTTCGGCTGCCGACCGCTCCCAGGCAAAATCGCCCGATGAGCAGACCGCGATCCTTCCCATGCTGTCCGAAAGACGGTGATCCGAGAGAACCATCCAGGCTCGCTCGGCGAACGACTCGGAAGCTCCCGGGGCCACCAGAAACCCGCTTTGTCCGTGGCGAACGATGGCCTTGAGGCCCCCAACTGCCGAACCGACCACCGGCACCCCGGACGCCTGGGCTTCCAGGGCCACCAGACCGAACGACTCGGTGTAGGAAGGTACCAGGCAGACATCCGCCGCCTGATAGAAAAGAGGAAGCCGGTGGTGCGGCTGGGCAGGGACGAACCGAACCAGGTCCGAAAGGCCGAGCTGCGCCGCCTGCTGCACCAATCGCTCCGACTCCCCGGCCCCGGAAGGACCACTGGAGCCTCCGACGATCAAAAGCCGGATCTCGTCCAATCCGAGCCGGCCCCACTCCACCAGGTGCCCAAGAGCAGAGATCGCAATATCCGCCGCCTTGAGGGGCTGGAGCCGCCCGACGAACAGCATCACCTTCTTACCAACCAGCCCCAGGGCTTGTTTTGCCGCGTCTCGGTCGGCGGGACGGAAGGTGGCGTGATCCACTCCGGGAGGAATTAGATGGATCCGCTCCGGATGGGCTGAGTAAAGCTCGATGAGTGCCTTGCGCTCCTCCACCGTGCTCGCCACGATGGCGCAGGCGTCGGCAATGACCCGGGCTTCCCCGTCCAGGCGGAACTCCGGCTCCAACAGGTCACCCGGACGCCTGGCGCGGTTCTTCTCCCTGCCGAGCGTATGGAAGGTGTGAACGAAGGGGACCTTCCAGCGGGCACTGACTATCGCCGCCACCTTTCCGGACAACCAGTAGTGACTGTGCACCACGTCGTAGACCAGCCCGGAGGCTTCCACCTTCTCCATGAGCTTCGCACTGAACTCGGGAAGAAACGCCGGGATCTGTTCCTTGGACAGGTCGGGGGCTCCCGCCTCGACCTGGACGACCCGGACCCCGGGCCGCAGCGTGATCTCGGCCGGCGTGTCTGTGGAATCACGGCGAGTGAAGATGTCCACCTCGATGCCCCGCTGGGCCAGGCTGTAGGCCATCTGGCGCACGTATACGGTCATGCCGCCGGCGTCCTTTTCGCCCGGCTCTGCGAGGGGATTGGAATGGACCACCAGCATGGCGACCCGGCGCACGGCTCGATAGGCCGGCGATACCGGGGAGGGGAAATCTCTAACGGCCAATGTCCGGGCCCTTCGGTCGGAACGGAAGACGATGGATGTTGCACGCTCAACTACTAAGGAAAATGGTAGCCCAAGCTCGTCCTTAGTATGCGTTCCCGGGTATGCATACCGGGATGCGCTGCCTGCGGAAAACCCGCTATCCGGAAGGCTTGCGCAAAGAAATCCAGTGCAGCGGCAGAGGCTCGGCACCGAGGTCGTACTTGTAGCGCTCCCTGCCCCGCAAAAAGTCGAACCTGCGGTTAGCCTCCTCTATGGACCGGCGTATCAACCTCGCCACCAGAATCAGCCCGGGAGAAATCGTCCGCAGGGAAAGGTCGTATGCCGAGTTGTACAGGTAGAACACCCGGTCGTACCGAAAGGAGATCGTGGCAGCGATAGGCCGGCCCTGCAGCTCCAAAAAGTCGAGCGACAACACCCCCAGCGGCTGCAGGGTAGAGGCCATCTCGCGAAAGAATGCCTCCCGCGCAGGCTGCATGAACTCTCCCTTCTCGCCGGCACTGGTCTTGTGCAGCCGGATGAACGCTTCGATGTCCGCTGCCAGCGACTCCTCGTCGCTGGTACGAAGCCCGGCCGACTCGGCCTCCCGATCAAAACGGCGCATCTTGCGTTCAAGTTCGTGGCGCTTTTTGGAGCCCAGGCCGGCAAGATAATCCTCCCAGGTGCCGGGGAGCATGAGCACCGCAGTCAGTTCGTGCAGTTCCAGGTCGAAGTCGAGGCGGCTCCGGTGCGCCGCCTCGACCAGCCACTCCGAGAAATGGAACGGCACCGGCAGGCCCTTCGCCTCGAGGTAGTCCCAGCCGTCGAAGTCGTCGACCAGAAAACGCAGAAACGCCTCCGCTACCGGCTGGCGGTACTCCTCGGCCGCGATCAAAGGTCCCTGATAGTCGGTCAGATCGTCACCCCCGAGGAATCGGACCCGCCGGCCGGCGGGGGTTTGGTCGATCGTCAGGGCGGCAAGCGCCACCGGGTCGGGGGCGCAAAAGGTAAGGACCAGGCCCTCCTGGCGGCCCTCGCCGAAACTCTGCCACCACAGCCGGCTCCATTCCGGGCCGGCGAAGACATGCCGGTTGGGGTCTGCCTCCAGCAGCGTTCTCCACTCCGCAAGCCCGAAGGCGTCGGGGAGGTGATGGGTCTTTATGTCCACAGAGACGACGCTAACAGAACCAAGGAACGCTCCCGCAGGTCCGCAGGCCTACCAGTCTTCGGGTGACTGGATGCTCTGCATCAGACCCTCGAACTCAGCCACCACGTCGGGGTCGAACTGCTTGCCCGATTCGGCCCTCAGTCTGGTCAGGGCCTCATCCAGGGCCAGGGCCTTTCGGTAGGGACGGTCCGAGGTCATCGCGTCAAAGCTGTCCACAACCGAGAAAATGCGCGCCGAGAGGGGAATGTCCCCCCCGGCTCGGCCGTCCGGGTATCCGGTTCCGTCGTAGCGTTCGTGATGGTGGCGGATCACGTCGACCGTGACCCCGTTCAGAACCCGGCGCATCGGCGCCACTATTTGCACACCAATCAGCGGGTGGGTGCGCATGACTGTCATCTCCTCATCGGTCAACGGCCCCGGTTTCATCAAGATCGCCTCGGGGATGCCGATCTTGCCGACATCGTGTAAAAGGAAGCCGTATTGAAGCTGGGGAGTGATCAGACCGGGGTCGATGCGGCTGGTTAGCGCGATGGCGTACCTCTTGCAGCGCTCCAGGTGGTTGGCGGTGTACTGATCCTTGGCTTCGACCACCAGGGCGAGAGTTTCCACGATCGACAGGTAGTCGGTCCTCAGCTCCTCCAGGAGCGCGCCGAGCTTTTGTTCGTGTTCGCGCTTGCGCTGGTAGACGGCGCTCATGTCCCGGGCGAAAACAAGCAGCTGGGATCGGGTGCGCTCGAGCTCCAGGCGGTAATCCGTCTCCGACTCGAACTCGGCGGGAGTGGAGGTGTCGGGCTCGTTCACCTCAACAGCCTGCGGCTCGTCCACCAACTGGCCGGCTACGAGCTCAGCAGGGCCGACGGATCCTCTTCACCCTTCTGGTAGCGCCTCACCAGCTCCGCATTGAGTCCGTCGATGATTCTTTGCGCCCGCCGCCGGTCCTCGGAAACCTTGCGCTCCTCGCCGGCAAGCTCCTCCACCATGGCAGACAGCTCCTCGGGCGAGGACGACTCGATGTCGGCCAGCCCGGTGGCAAGGCGCTCGGTCTGCCGGCGGTACTTGCCGGCGTTCCCCGGCAGTTCGGACTCCACCAGGCGGGTGGTGCCGCCGGAGCGAGGTTCGTCGGCCAGTATCGAGGGCAGCCTGCTCACCAGATCGCCCATCCCGGCGTCTCCCCCTTCCGAACGGCGCTTCAGCTCCGCGCCCAAAATGTCGATCTTGCCCTGCAGGAGGCGCCGGGCATAAGAAAACTCGGCTTCCAACTCCCGGCATTCATCCCTGCGGCGGCGAAGGTCGGTCGTCGGCACCGACTCGACATCGTTGAGGATTTCGGGATCCAGAATTCTGTCATCCCGTCGGTCACGCTTATCGGGCAAGGCTGGATCCTCCGGCCGGCATCGGCCAAACTGAGCTGGTGTTAAGCCGCATAACGTCTGATAGAGCTTTAAAGGCTGATCAGGTCAAGCAACCTCTAGCACTTCAAGTTTAACCGCTGCCGAAAAGTCAAAGACCTAATACGCCGTCCCCATTTAAAAGGCCATCGAGAGGTGAACCCGATGCACGAGCTCGCGCTGACGGCAATAGGAAGGGACCGGCCGGGGATAGTGGCCGGGGTCACCGGGGTCCTGTTCAGGTTGGGCTGCAATCTCTCCGATTGCTCGATGACCCGGTTGAGCGGACAGTTCGCCATGATAATGCTCATCGAGGCGCCGGATGACGTGACGGCCGCCTCTCTTGAAGACTCTTTGGCATCGGCGTCCTCCGAGCTGGGCCAGACGGTCACCGTGACCACCGCTTCGGGGACCTCCGAGGATGATTTGGATCCCCGGCCCTACGTGATTTCCCTGTACGGCTCCGACCATCCCGGGATCGTGTACAAGATCACAACCGAGCTGGCAGGCCAGAATGTCAACATTGCCGATTTGCTGAGCCGGGAGGCCGGAGGCATCTACACCGTCATCCTGGAAGTGGAGTTGCCGCCCGACCTCGAGGCGGGCGCCCTGGAGGCGAGGCTTCGATCGATCGCTGCCGAGGTGGGGGTGGAGGTTAACCTTCGCACGGCCGATCCCGATGCGCTCTAGTGGTTCGCGACGTCCTTATCTACCCGGATCCACTGCTTAAGCAACCGGCGGCAAGGGTGGATGGAATCGACGACCGGATCCGCGCGGTTGCCGAGGATCTGCTCGATACGATGGCGGCCCACAACCGGTGCGTCGGAATAGCCGCTCCCCAGATCGGGGTGCTGGTGCGAATGATCGTGGTCGACGTCAGCGGCCACCCCAAGGCGGAGCAGCATCACGGCAGGCTACTGCTGATCAACCCCAGGATTACCGAGTTCGACGGTCAGGCAATCGGCCGCGAGGGCTGCTTGTCACTCCCCGAGATAACGGCAAACGTCAAAAGAGCGGAACGGATAACGGTCGAAGCCGTCTGTCTGGAAGATAGGCCACTCACCTTTTCAGCTACGGGATTCGAAGCCCGCGCCCTGCTTCACGAGATCGACCACCTTGACGGCATTCTCATCCTCGACAGGGCCGCCGCGCCCTCTGAGATCTTCCCCCGGGTGAAAACTGCAAAGAAGAAGTAAGAATCTTGAAGTAGGCCGCAATGCCAAGTAGTATTCATGGGCCAAGGTCACGGGTGGTGAATTACTTCAAGATCTTTGCCTTAAGGACTAGCACCCTGGGGTAAATCGAGTAGGATCCATTCGTTAACTTGCACTAATCGAGCAGCAAACTGAGCAGCATATTCATACGCACGTGGCGGCAAGGTCCACGAGACGTAGCAGTACGCAGCAATACGAGGAGGTAGTAATGATCAAGAAGCTCATGGGTACCCTCATGATGCTCGCCCTTGCGGCGGCTCTGTTGGTCCCGACTGCAGCAGCAGTCAACCTGTGCCCGGTTGTGGTTGTCCCGATCGCGGACACTGACGGCGTTGGCGACGACGGCTCAAGCGCCGGCGGCAGCGGCGGCGCCGAGTGCGTCCAGGAGTTCGAGCTGGAGACCGGCGACAACGAGCAGGTTGCTGAGACCGGCGACGGCGGCGAAGGCGGCGCAAGCGGCGAAGGCGGCGCAGGCGGCGACGGCGGCGACAGCGGTGACGCTGAAGGCGGCAGCGGCGACGGCGGCACCGGCGGCAACGGCGCATGTGACGGCAGTGGCGGAGCTGGCTCGACCAGCCGCAACGCTGGCACCGGTGCTGGCTGTGTCGGCGGTAACGGCGCCAGCGGCTCTGGCGGCGCTGGTGGCGACGGCGACGGCGGCGACGGCGAGTCCGGCGACGGCGGCGACGCAGGCGACGGCGGCGACAGCGGTCCCGCAGGTGCCGGTGGCGAAAGCGGCGGCGCAGGCGCAGCTGGCAACAGCGGCGGCGCAGGCGCTGACAGCGGCGGCGGCCTTCTCTAGCCTAAGCAAGCAATAAGCAGCACCTGGAAGAGGCGGCCTTCGGGCCGCCTCTTCTCTTTGGAGCAGGCGGCCCGAAGGCCGCCTGCTCCTTTTCATTGGTTGTACGAAAGTGACTTGCCGATTCGGAATTGGGCTTAAATCGTTGTCTACTGTGCTTCACGCTGATATACATAAACCTCACATCTAACGCGGGCGGTCGGACACGATGACCGCCAGGTTCTGAAGCTCGATTCTCTAAGGCGTAAAGACGGGAGGGTTCCAATGCGGAGATTGTCACGGCTACCCAGAGCGATTCTGTTTCTGGCAATGGTGGTCGGAGCCACCGTCATCCCCGCAGCGGTTGCCGAGAACCTGTGCCCGACGGTCACCGCCGGTTCATCCGCCCAAGGCGGAGCCGCCTGCGTGCAGGAATTCGACCTTCAGACCGGCGACAACGCCGGCAC
>DATLGP010000121.1:0-4245 GCA_035540395.1 Actinomycetota bacterium | reverse complement strand
AGTGCTCACCGGTGGAGGGGCCCTGCTGAAGGGTCTCGACGAGCGGCTGAAGCACGAGACCGGCATGCCTATTCATGTGGCGGAGAGCGCCCTGCAGGCAGTAGCGATCGGCTCCGGCAAGTGCCTGGAGGAGTTCCAGGCTCTCAAGCGAGTCCTGATCTCGTCTGGATCCTCCCGCTAGGAGCAGTCACGAGCTGGGCCGGAAGTTCTTTCGCGCTCGTTCAAAAAGTTGACTTGAGTTTGGCTACCCCCAAGTAGAATGGCCCGTACGCTGTCCACTAAGAAGGGACAACCAAAGATTTGATGTACCGCAAGTCCACCAGGCATCGGCTCGCGCTCGCAGCGCTTCTCGCCGCAACTGCCACGGTGGTCACCCTGGACTTTCGCGAGAGCGCCGGGGGCCCGCTTCACCGGGCCCAGGACATGGCCATCTCGATCGTCGCCCCGCTTCAGGACGGCATGGGACAGGTCTTCGGACCGGTCGGCAGCTTCCTCTCGGACCTCGGCAGCATTGGAGGCCTCAAGGAGGAAAACCTCCGCCTGGAGTCCGAGCTGGAGAGGTTGACCGCCCAGCAGCGCCGGCTGCCCGAGATCATGCGGGAAAACGAGCGGCTGAAAGAGCTGGTCGAGGTCAAGGACCAGGACTGGGCCCAGGGGCGCACTCTCGCGGTCCGGGTGATCGGGGACGGCCCCTCCAACTACGAATGGACCGCCTTCGTCAACAAGGGGTCGGCCGACGGGATCAAAAAGGACATGACTGTGGTCTCGGCCCAGGGTCTCGTGGGCCGGACCTTCTTTGTGGCGAAGAATTACTCGAAGGTGCTGCTACTCATCGATCCCCAGCACTCGGTGGGTTCCCGGCTGACCGTTTCCGGTGAAACCGGGGTGGCGGCGGGACGGGGTCTTGCCGACTTGCGAATGGACCTCATTAGTCCGGACGTAGAGATAAGCGACGGGGAGACCGTGGTTACCTCCGGGTTCAACCGGGGGATCTACCCGGGCGGAATTCCCATCGGACGGGTAACCGAGGTCTCAAGGAACGCCGACGGGTTGACCAAAAGCGCCCGGGTGGAGCCGGTGGTCAACTTCACCTCCCTGGACACTCTGCTCGTCCTGTTGGACACCGGCCCCGTCGAGCAGGCTGAGCCCGCCGGCGGGCAGACCTCCTCTCGCGGTGCCGGTGAGCAGCCGGCGGCCGCGGACCGCGATTGACCGCCTATGAAGAGATTCCTGATCTTCAGCCTTACCCTGCTCACCGCAGTCTTGCTGCAGACCACGGTGTTCTCCAAGTTGAAGATCCTCGGTGTCTCGCCGGATCTGCTGCTTGCCGTAGTGATCTGCTTCGCGTTGCTCGAGGGTCCGACCGTGGGAAGCGTGCTGGGATTTTCGGGCGGTTTCATGAGGGATCTGTTGCTCGATGCACCTATAGGCCTGACCGGCCTGGCCTACCTGCTGGTCGGATACATGGCGGGCAGCATTCGCCCGTACATCAGCTCCACCTCGGTCTTCGTCCCGGCGGCCGGGGTCTTCGCCGGAACGGCACTCGTCACTACGCTGTACGAGATACTCCAGGCGCTGCTCGGCCAGCGGACACCACCGCTCTCCCGCGCCCTGCAGGTGGTGGTGCTGACCGCCCTCTACAACACGATCCTGGTGCCGTTCATCTATCCGCCGGTTCGCCGGATCGTTTCCTTCTACCGCCCGGAGCGGGTGTACCAGTGGTAGGTCGTCGATGAGCCAGGCCGCTCTGGGCACCACCCGGGTCCGTCTGGCGTTTCTGGGGGCGATCTTCGCTTCACTTATTGCGACGCTGGTGCTTCGGCTGTACTTCCTCCAGGTGTTGAGCACCGCCGAGTTCACCGCCGGCGCCGAGCGTAACCAGATCAGGCTGGTGGCCGAGGAGCCGGCCCGGGGTCAGATTCTCGATCGCAACGGCGAAGTCCTGGTCACCAACGGGATGTCGCTGGTGGTGACGGTCAACAAGCAGGAACTGAACAAGGACCAGCTGGCCGAGGTCAGCCGGCGTCTTGCGCAGACGCTGGAGATCTCGCCCGAGGACATCGATAAGCGCCTGGAGGACCGTACGCTGTCTGCCTTCACGCCGGTTCCGGTGGCCGAGGACGTCACCGAGGACGATGTCGTTTACATCCGGGAGAACCAGGACCAGTTTCCCGGCGTTGAGACCAAGGCCCAGCCCACCCGCGTCTATCCCCAGCACAAGCTGGCATCCCACGTGCTCGGTTACCTGGGTGAGATCCTTCCCGAGCAGGTCGACAACGAGCGCTACAAAGAGCTCCAGTACAAGCCGGGTTCGATCATCGGACGCGGCGGCATTGAGTACGCCTACGAGAAGTACCTCCACGGCACCGAGGGCATGCGCAAGCTCGAGGTGGACTCCTCCGGAGAGGTCCGGCGGGTCCTCGGCAGGCGTGAGCCGAAGAAGGGCCAGGACCTGGTGACCACCATCGACGCCAGGATCCAACAGGTCACCGAGGAGGCGCTGGCCCGGGGCCTTGAGAAGGCCCGCACCATCTACCACCAGGAATCGGGCAAGAGGTACCTGGCACCCGCGGGCGGCGCGGTGGTCATGGATCCCCGCAACGGCGAGATCATCGCGATGGCATCGTTCCCGGACTACGACCCGGGCGCGTTTGTGGGGGGCATCAGCCAGATCGAGTTCGACGAGCTCAACAAGCCCGAGTCGGCTTTCCCCCTGCTGAACCGCGCGATCCAGGTGTCCTATCCTCCGGGCTCCACCTTCAAGCCGGTCACTGCCGCCGCCGCCCTGGAGACCGGCGTGGCGCAGCCGAACGGCCGCTACGCCTGCCCGGGCTCCATGCGAATCGCCGACCGGACTTTCCGCAACTGGAAGACCACCGACTCGGGAATACTGACCTTCAACCAGGCTATGGCGGACTCGTGCGACACGGTCTTTTACGACTGGGGCCAGCAGTTCTACCGGACGTTTAGGAGCAACCGGACCGAGGTCCTGCAGGACTACGCCCGCCGGTTCGGGTTCGGAACCAAAACCGGTGTCGAGATCCCGTTCGAGAAGTCGGGAAGGGTTCCCGACGAGGGCTGGCTGAAAGCGGTCAACAAGCAGATGCCCGAGGCTTTCCCCTACGCCACCTGGCTTCCCGGCTACACCATCAACATGTCGATCGGTCAGGGCGACGTCCTGTCTACACCCCTCCAGCTGGCCAACGCCTACGCGGCGATTGCCAACGGCGGAACGCTTTACCGCCCCCACCTGGGCCTGAAGCTGGTGGAGGATGGCACCGAGAAGCAGATCGAGGACGAGGCCGAGTCAAGGTCGGTCGCGGTGAGCCCGGCCAGCATGGCCGCCATCCGGGCCAGCCTGGAAGCCGTCACTACGGTGGGGACCGCTGCCAGCACCTTCGTCAACTCCCCGCTGAACTCGATCGGCGTAGCCGGCAAGACCGGGACCTCCGAATTTGCCGGCAAGCAGCCCATCGCCTGGTTTGCCGCCTATGCGCCGGCCAGGGACCCGCAGTATGTGGTGGCCGTGATGCTCGAGGAGGGCGGCCACGGCGGCGAGACGGCGGCTCCCATCGCCCGGAGGATCTTCGAGGGCATCTTCGACTTCGAGCAGGCGGAGATCACACCGCAGGATCGGGTGGATTGACGCTATGGCCGATTTTGCGGAGTTCGGGAGCCGGCACTATGCGAGCCGTGACCGCATGTCCATGTCCTCGAAGGCACCCATTCGCCACGTCGACGGATGGCTGATCCTTGCGGTCATGGGGCTGACTACGGTCGGCTGCATTGCAATCCGGTCCGCTTCCGCCGCCATCCTCAACGTCCAGGGGTTGGACCCGGACTACTACCTGAAGCGCCAGCTGGTGTACTTCTCCGTGGCTACCATCGTGTTCGGCATCACGCTGCTCGTGGACTACCGTCAGTTGCAGCCCTACACTCCATTTTTCTACGCCGGCGCGGTGTTGCTCCTGCTGGTGGTGCTCACGCCCTTGGGCGAGACGGTAAAGGGTGCCCAGCGGTGGATAGGCATCGGAGTGTTTCAGCTGCAGCCCGCCGAGCTCATGAAGTTGGGTTACATCCTTTTCCTGGCGGCGGTGTTGTCGCGGGAGCGGACGCAGGACGGACCGATCTCCGGAGCGACCCCGGTGGTCCAGGCGATGCTGCTGGCCGCCGTTCCGGCGGTGCTGATCTACCTGCAGCCCGACCTCGGATCGTCTCTGGTGGTGGTTGCGGTCGCCTTTGCGG
>DATLGP010000120.1:0-2180 GCA_035540395.1 Actinomycetota bacterium | reverse complement strand
GCCGGGGCGGGCGGGTTGGCCGGCGGAGCCACGTTCTCCGGAGCCGGCAGGTTCCTCGGCATGCCCGGGATACTGTCCTGGCCCGGTTCGCCGGCGCTTGCTTCCGATCGGTCGGTGGCCGCGGCCGAGCTTGCGCTGCGGGAGCTGGGGGACGCCCCGGTCTGGGCGAGCCTGGCCTCGGCCGGGTTCCCCCCGCCGTAACTCACCTTCTGACCTCCCAGATTGGGTTTCTTGAAGCTGCTTTCCGGCATGCCCTTCACCGCCTGGACCATGAACTTGCGCCAGATGGTGGCGGGTAGCGAGCCTCCCGTCACGTCGATTCCACGGACGTTCTTCATCTCCTTGATCGTCCCGTCCTCTCCCGGCGCGTACCCCATCCACACCACTGCCGTAAGGTCGGGGGTGTACCCGGCAAACCAGGCGTTTGCGTAGTTTTGGGTGGTACCGGTCTTGCCGGCTGCGGGACGACCGATCCTCGCCGAGGTTCCCGTGCCGGCACGGATGTTGCGCTCCAGCACGTAGTTCACGGTGTCGGCAACGTTTCGATCCAGAGCCGGCTGGACCCGGGGAGAGGCCTCGGCCAGGACCTTTCCGTCGGGTTGGGTGATGCGCAACACCGATATCGGATCCGGGCGGTTTCCTCGTTGGGCGAATGTGGTGTAGGCCCGCGCCATCTTCAGCGGAGTGACGTCACTGGTGCCCAGGGTCAGCGCACACCCGGCATCGAACTTGGGGATGTCGATCCCGGTCTTTCGGGCCACCTCCATGAACTCGCTCGGGCTCACCACGGTGTTCATCATCTGGGCGTAGACCGTGTTGACCGAGCTGATGGTGGCGGCGGCTACATCCATGCTCCCGTAGGAGGCGTTCTCGAAGTTCGAGACCTTCCAGGCCGACCCGTCGGCGTTGCGGCACCGGCGCGACTGGATCTCAATTGGTGACGAGCCCGAAAACGTGGAGGCAACGGACTTGCCTTCGGAGAGGAAGGCGGCCAGGGCCAGAGGCTTGAAGGCCGAGCCGGCCTGACGCCCGCCCCCTCTTTTGCCGCCGTCGGCGGCGAAGTTGAAGCCCCGCGCCCTGGAGATGCTGTCGACGTCCCTCCCGCCGACCATGGCCCTGATCTCTCCCTGGGGGCCCATCGCCACCAGGGCGGCCTCGGGGTCGTCCGGGTGGTTGAGCGTGGTACGGATCGCCTCCTCGGCGGCGTTTTGCATGTCCAGGTCCAGGGTGGTGTGGATGGTGAGACCTCCCCGTAGTATCTGGGTGTCGCTGAGCCCGAACTCCGACTTGAGGTTGCGCCTCAGATACTCCACGAAGTAGCCCGCCCTCGGTGATTCCACCTCCACAGAGGCTCCCGGCTTGAACTGCTCGTCGAGCTTCTCGGCCTTGGCGGCCCGGGCTTCCTGCGGGGTGATCGCCTTGCCGGCCTCCATCGCATCAATGACCTGGTTGCGCAGGTTGGTAGCGCCCTTGCGGTTGTCGTCGATCTGAAAAAGCTCGGGGGCGCGGATGACGCCGGCAAGGTAGGCGGCCTGGCCGATGGTCAGGTCGGACGCCGGGACCTTGAAGTAGGTACGGGCAGCCGCCTCGGCGCCGTAGGCCCCGCGTCCGAAGTAAACGGTGTTCAGGTAGCGCTGCATGATCTCGCCCTTGGACAGATGCTGCTCGAACTGAATAGCCCAAAATGCCTCCTTGAGCTTGCGGATCACCGTCCGGTCCCGGCCGATTGAGGGGACCGCGTTGCGGGCGTATTGCTGGGTGATGGTGGACCCGCCCTGGCGGATTCCGCCCCCGGCGAGGTTCGTGAAGGCTGCCCGCATAATGCCCCTGTAGCTCATGCCGCCGTGCTGGAAGAACTCCTTGTCCTCGGCCAGCAGAACCGCCGCCCTCAGGTGTTTCGACATCGCGCCGAGCTCGACGACGGTGCGGTCCTCTTCGGCGTGAAGGGTGGCGATGAGGCGGCCGTCGTGGGCCAGCACCCGCGAGGACTGCGCTTGGGGGGCAAGCTCGGGGATGGAGAAGGCGGCGAGCCAGATCACCGCCCCGAGTGCGCCGGCGAGGCTCAGCAGTCCGGAGGCCATTGCCCAGGGCCACCGCCGCCGGATCTCGATGAACGCTTGAACCGGGCTTCTCCATTCCGAGCCCAGCACAAACGGGAGCCGGCCGACCCGGGGGAGGGC
>DATLGP010000119.1:0-3602 GCA_035540395.1 Actinomycetota bacterium | reverse complement strand
CCCGCGAGCCACAGGACCTCCTGTGAATTCCACCGGAAAGCCTCCTGCGACGCTATCCAGCTTTGGTAGGGCAGCCGGGCGGGCGTCGGTCCCAGCAGCGTGGCAGCGGCTTCCCACACCACCAAGAGTCCGGTAACGGCCAAGGCCACACCGAAGATCGCCGCCAGCACCCGGTTCAGCCATCTCATAGCCGGCTCCTATCGATCCCGCTCACCGGCGGCCGTTGCGGCCACCCAGGTATTGGTTCAAGTCGATCTCACCTTCTGTGACCTTCCCCGCCACGTACCCGATGGCCCCGAAAAGAGCCACGATCAGCATGGCGCCGAAGCCCGCGAAAACCAGCACTGCCCCGAGCAACAATCCTACGAAGAGTCCGACGGTCGACGTTTTCACCAGCTTCTCCTTCTGTTCGAGTGGGCCCTGACTTTTCGGAATCTGCTACCGCCGCCTTTCGATCTCGCCTCCGGCGCCGGTTCTGGACCGTCACGCCGAGCCCGCGGCGGCGGCGGTAAGCCCCTACTGCACCGGCGGTCCCACCCTGGTCGGTCAGGGCAGAGACGGCTTCGACAAGCTGCCTCATCGCCTGCGGATCTCCTCCCCGATCGGGATGGTGCCTCATGACGGCCGAACGAAAGGCTGCCTTGATCTGTTCGGCAGTTGCCGAGGGTCCGACCCCAAGGACCTGCCGGGCACGGTCTCTGTCCACCTGGAGTTAGCTCGGTCTAGGCCGGTGAATCGACATCGGCGACGTAAACAGAGATCGGACGCCCTCCCGCAACGGGAGCAACCAGGGCGCGAACCTCCTCAGCCACCTCGGGCAGGCGCGAAGACCATTTGGCAACGATGTGAACCTCCACCTCGTGCTCTCTAACCCTGACCCCGCTGACTCGCTTGTTCGGCAGGTAGGTAGCCACCTCCACCGCCCCGCCCGGGTACAGGCCCGAGACAGATCGGCTCTGCAAGGCGCGCTCGGCAACAGCCTCGGCGTCCACCGCCTCGGCGTCTACGCCCTGGGGGGTCACGAAACTCGCGGCTGCTCTTCCGACTTCTCCTCGCCGGTCCAGATGTCGTCCACGAAGACGTTGACCTCTTTGACCTGCAGGCCGGTCATGCCCTCTATCCGGTCGATGACGTTGCGCCTGACGCCCTGGCTGACGTCGACGATGGACATCCCGTACTCCACGACGATGTCGGCGTCGATGGCGGCCTCCCTTTGGCCGACCTCCACCTTGATGCCCTGGGCGAGTCCTTCTCCTCCCACCGGAAGACGGTCACGGATGGCGCCGAACGCTCGAGCGCTTCCCGAGCCCATTTTGTGTACCCCGGGAATCTCACGGGCGGCTATACCTGCGATCTTCGCCACCACTGAGTCCGCTATCGCAATTCTTCCCTTTTCGCCGACGAGCTCACTGCTGCGTCTGCTCTGAAGGTCGCTTTTCTCCGATTTGGAGGAGTCGTCCTGCCTGGTCGTCTCGAGGTTGTCAGTTGCCTGTGCCATATGCCTCCCCTTCCTTGCCGTCGATACCTACCAGCTGCTCCGGCCCTCTGCTCGGCCGTTGGATGAAGGCGCCGCCCATGAAGGGCGACGCGAAACCTTTCAAGCGTCGGAGTGCGCGGTGGGGTGCTTTGGAGATGCCTCCGAACGCCCAGCAGCGGCGTCGAACCGGGGCACGCCCTTGGGCCCTGAAAGAAACGCCGTTCGCCGGATCCCAACGACGTTGTTGGGGAATTGGGGTCGTGTCATTCGTACCTCAAGCCGCCCACAGGTAAACTTTGGCGCTTTATGTGTGCAATCAAAAAATGGCTTGCAATAGCTGGATAATCAACCAGATGGCGAAGATGGCGCCGAGGATGATGAGCACCAGAAGCCATCCGACAATGCCGCGCTCGTCGTTGATCGACGTCTCGAGAACTCCTCGCGTGTGATGTGGGTCCTGTGGTTTCGCCATTGGCTATCTCCTCGGATCGGGGGCGGAAACTGGCTTGCCTGGTTCAGATTTGCCCAGATACCCAGGCCCTCAACCGGTGCTCGCCCGCGTCGCCCCCCAGGAACCGGTTCCGAACCGGGTCGTCTGGGCAGGCCCAAAAGCATGCCCCTGCCCCCGCTGGGACCCACGGCACCGTAAAAGGATAGGACGCCCTTTAGTAATCGCGGATTCCGCCGATCTATTAGCAGGGCGTTCGTCGGTGACCTGGTGGATGCCCGCAACAGAGCTAAAACGACCATCCAAACGGGGAAGTGCAGTCATGACAGACAAATGGGAAGTATGGGTGAGGCAGCCCTCGGGCGTCTGGAGGCGGGCAACCACAACGTACTCGGCCGAGCACGTCGAGCTGCTACGCAAGAGTTACCTTCAGCGCTGGGATGAAGTGCGAATAGACCACCGCAGCTCGCATATCTACGTCAGGGAAGCGGCCGCCTAGCATCTGGACGGATACTCCGGTCCGGGAGCAGGCAACAACCACGAGTTGCCACTTGGTCCCGAAAAATAGGTCATCTGTCCGATGCTCGGGCTCTCGCTGCCATTTATCGTCTTCATTGCCGCGGAGTTCACCCGGAAGCCGGGTGACACCGCACCGCTACTTCCCGTACCGGGCAGGCCAGAGCAAGGAGGGCAGATCAGTGACCACACAGTTGGAAGGTGTCAAGGTCGATGCCACCGTCTACAACCCGGGGCCCCAGACCTACGAGGCGCTACTGGTCCCCCGAATCTTTCGTCCGTGGGCGCACCGGCTGGTGGAAGCCGCTGATTTGATGGCGGGGGAGCGGGTGCTCGATCTCGCGTGCGGTACCGGAATCGTGGCTCGCACGGCGGTGGGCCGGGTGGGCCCGGGGGGTACGGTGGTCGGGCTGGACATAAACCCGGCGATGCTCAAGCTGGCTGGGGAGCTGTCCAACGGGGCCATCCGCTATGGCGAGAGCAACGCCCTTGCGCTGCCCCTGGAGGACGCCTCGTTCGACGTGGTGTTTTGCCAGCAGGGCCTGCAGTTCTTTACCGATCGCCCGGCGGCGCTGAACGAGGTCCACCGGGTGACCACGCCGCGGGGGCGGGCGGTGTTTGCGGTTTGGCGGGGACCCGAGCACCATGCGGCGATCATGAGCCTGGACCAGGTGTTGGCCCGGTACCTGGCTCCGGAGGTTCTGGAGGGCTCGGACGCCCCGTTCTGGCTGGGTGACCTGGACCAGGTGCGGGAACTTTTTCGAAATGCGGGATTCGCCAACGTCCACATCCGTTCCCAGGTCTCGGAGATCCGGTTCCCCTCGGTAAGGCAGATGCTCGACGGCGTCACCGGAGCCCACGCTCCGCTGGCCGGCGCCATCGCCGAGTTGAGCGACCAGCTCCGGGAGGAGTTGTACGCCGAGGTGGAGACGGCTTTCGCCACCCATACCGACGACGACGGCGTCATGGTTCCCATGACCGGCGCCCTGATTTTGGCCCGCAAGTGACGGTTGGGGCGGGTCGCCGCCTGCCGTAGACCGGGCGGCTCCGGCCCGGCGGCCAGGACTTAAAGCCACTCCGGACAGGACGGGATTCTGCCCGATTGACCGGTGTCTTTTCTCCGGCTAAACGATCGGTTAGAATACTGAACATGCGTTCAGT
>DATLGP010000118.1:0-4850 GCA_035540395.1 Actinomycetota bacterium | reverse complement strand
GTCCAACACCGTGGCCGCGCTGCCCGGACTCATCACGCAGTTGAGAGCCGCGGGCTACGGGTTCCGTACTCCATAAGCCCAAAACCCTTTTTGTGCTGGATCGGGAAGGTGTCGAATCAGGCGGGCCCGACCCGGCGAGGCATCCAGGCATCCGGAGCCGTCAAAAGCTCCGCCACCGCAGGGGGAAGCTCGCCGGCCAGGACGTCGGCCAGCGTGACCGAGTCGAGCACCAGCCGAAGGGCGGCCCTCACCGCCACCCAGACCGGTTGGAGGTTTGCGGCCGGACCCTCATAAATTGCGTTTTCCGGCCGGAGCCCCCGCACCTCGGCCAGCGGACCGTCGAGGACCCGGAAGATGTCCCCCAACGCGATCTCCGAGGCAGGCCGAGCCAGCCGGTAGCCCCCCTCCGAGCCCCGCCGGCTGGTAACGATTCCCGCCCGGCGAAGCTCCACCAGGGTGTTCTCGATGAACTTGACCGGCAGGCCCTGCGATTTTGCCAGCAGCTCGCCGGTTATCGGTGACCCTCCCGCCGCGGCCAGCGTAAGAAGAGCACGGACCGCGTAGTCGACCTTGGCCGAGATGTACATCGGGCCATCGTTGCACAAGAGGCCCTTTGCAGTAGTCCAGTATTTCCATTAGGTTAGTGGAGATGGATGAGCTGCTGATTGTTTTCCTCGCCGGTTTTGCCGCTTCGTTCGTGGACGGCGCCCTCGGCATGGGATTCGGCCCGGCTTCCTCCAGCATCCTATTGGGCGCCGGAATGTCCCCCGCCGCCATCTCCACCACGGTCAACCTCGCCAAGGTGGCAACCGGTTTCAGCTCCGCGGTAGCCCACTGGCGGTTCGGCAACATAGACCGGCGCCTGGTCAGGCGCCTGGCGATCCCCGGATCACTGGGGGCCCTGGTCGGCGTGACGGTGCTGGCCAACGTGGACGGCGACCGCCTGAAGCCGGTGCTGGTGGTGCTCCTTCTGGTCATGGCCGGCCGGATCCTGCTTCGGTTCAGCCGCCCCCTGACCAAGCCGGCCGAACGCGGCGACGAAACCGATCACGGGAAGAGCGGATCGTACAACGAGCGAGGGACCGGAGCCGTCGCCGCCGTTGGGGGAGTCACGAACGGCCTGGTCGGGGCCTGGGGCCCCGTCGTGACGCCGTTCCTTTTGCAGCGCGGCGTCGCCCCCCGCTACGCCATCGGCTCGGTCAACACGGCCGAGGTCGCCGTGGCGGTGGTTGCATCAGGCTCGCTGCTGGCTTCCATCGGCGGAGGCGGGATCAATTTTGCAGTGGTGGTGGCGATGCTCGCCGGAGGGATGCTCGCAGCCCCGGTCGCCGCCTGGGCCATCCGTTTCGTCCCGGCGCGCGGGCTCGGCGTCGCGGTAGGGGGCCTGCTATTTTTGACCAACATTCGCGAACTCACCAGGGTGCCCGAATTGACCACGGTGCGCTGGGTTGGGTTCGGCCTGGTCGCCCTGGCCTGCTGGTACGCCGCGATACGTCCCCGGCTGACCCTGCGCCGCTCCGGCGGAGATTTGCCCGGCGACCCATCCCTGGGGACCGATTCGGCATAGCTGGTGACCGTCCCCGGCGCGGGTTACGGCCGGGTGCCTGGCGAGTCCGTCTGGTCTGCGGCGGCCGCCCCGTCTTCGGTGGCCGGTCTTTGTTCAGGGGCCGGCTCCCGGGTGACGGACGCGGCTCCACCGGGAGGGTTGAACGGGGCGACGAACTCGCCGAACTTGCCGAGGATCGAACGGGGGCCCTTGACCATCATCCGCCATCCCTCCTCGGCCGCATCCTCCTGCTGGACCTCTCCCAACTCGTGGAGCTGGCTGCGCACGTCGCCCCGGTCAAAGGGAATCACGTACTCGGCGATTGTCTGCGATGCCGCCAGGCGGGACGCCACCGACTCCAGCAGCCCCTCCAACCCCGCTCCGGTGGTCGCCGAGACGAACACGGCGTCGGGAAACCGGCCCTCCAGCCGCCGCCTGGCGTCCGGCTCCAGACGGTCGGATTTGTTCATGGCCAGAATCCTCGGCACGTCTCCCGCCCCGATCTGCATCAGTACCTGGTCGACTGCCTCGATGTGATCTTTCGGCTCGACGTGTGACGCGTCGACAACGTGCAGCAGCAGGTCGGCCCGGATGGTCTGTTCCAGCGTGGACTTGAATGCCTCCACCAGCTGGTGAGGAAGCTTGCGTACGAACCCGACGGTGTCGGTGAGGACGGCCGTCCGGCCGTCGGGCAGATCCAGCTTGCGGGAGACCGGATCCAGGGTGGAGAACAGCTTGTCCTCCACCAGAACCCCGGCGCCGGTGAAGGCGTTCAGAAGCGTCGACTTCCCGGCGTTGGTGTAGCCGACCAGGCTGATCTGCGGAGACCCAACCCTGCTCCGCTGCCGGTTCTTCACCTGGCGAGTCCTCTCGACTTCCTTGAGCTCCTCCTTCACCTTCTTTAGCCGCCGGGAGATGGCTCGCCGGTCGATCTCGAGCTTGGTCTCGCCCGGGCCCCTGGTACCCAGGCTCGGACCGGCGGCGCCTCCCCCGCCGGAGCCTCCGATACGGCTCATGACCTCTCCCCACCCTCTGAGGCGGGGCACCATGTAGTTGATCTGCGCCAGCTCCACCTGCAGTTTGCCCTCGGCGGAGTGGGCATGCTGGGCGAAGACGTCGAGGATCAGGCCGGTGCGGTCGATGATTTTAAGGGCGTCGGGCGCCAGCGGGTTGACCCCCGCCACGTCCTCGAGGTTGCGGCCCTGGGAAGGGGCAAGCTCGTCGTCGAAGACGATCGCCGTGGCCTTCAACCTGCGGGCGGCCTCCACGATCTCCATCGCTTTGCCCTTGCCGACATAGGTTGCCGGGTCGGGTGCCGGCCGCGCCTGGATGTACCGGTCCACGATCTCTGCGCCGGCGGTGCTTGCCAGCTGTGCCAGCTCGTCGAGCGATTCGTTGCCCTCGTCCACCTGGGACTGCGAGCGGACCACGCCCACCAGGACCACCCGCTCCGAGGGAGCTTCGGTAACAGTCATCTCCAGCCTTCCTAGCCGTCAGAACCTTCGTCGACCCGTACTGGCCGTCAGCTCTTTCGCATGGCCTTCAGCACCCGTTCCATGCCTTCGTCCACGCGGTCATCTGCCAGCGTAAGGGAGAACCGGACAAAACCCTCGCCGTTGGCGCCGTAACCGGATCCCGGGGCCACCACCACGCCCGCCTCGTCCAGGAGCACCTGGCAGAATTCCACAGATGTCCGGCCCTCGGGCACCGGGACCCAGACATAGATGGCGCCCTTGGGTGCCTGAACCGGAATTCCGCCGGCATTGAGGGCACTCACCACCACATCACGGCGGCGCTTATAAACCTCGATGTTCTCCTGGATACAATCCTGCGGTCCCTCCAGCGCGGCGATGCCCGCCCGCTGCAGCGCGTTGAAGATGCCGGAGTCGATATTGGTCTTCACCCGGCCGATCGCCTCGATCGCCTCCGCCGAGCCCACTGCCCACCCGATACGCCAGCCGGTCATGTTGTAGGTCTTGGACAGCGACCCGAACTCGACTGCGGTGTCCAGCGCACCCGGCGCCTGAAGCACACTGGGGGCGACGTAGCCGTCGTAGGTCAGCTCGACATAGGCGGCGTCGTGGGCCAAAAGCAGGTCGTTGCGGGAGCAGAACTCCACCGCCTCGGCAAGGAACTCCGGGGTGCACACCGCCGAGGTCGGATTCGAGGGGAAGTTCAGCCACAACACCTTTGACGCCTGCAATGCGAGCTCGGGGATCCGGTCCAGCTGGGGAACGAAGTCGTTCTCCGCCGACAGCGGCACCGAGATCGTTCCCCCGCCGGCCAGCATCGTGGCGGTCTGGTACACCGGGTAACCCGGGTCCTGGATGAGGACCATGTCGCCGGGGTCGACGAACGCGGTCCCCAGGTGGGCGATGCCCTCTTTGGACCCGATGAGCGGCAGCACCTGGGTCTTGGGGTCCAAGGTGACGCCGAAGCGCCGCCGGTAGTAGCCGGCGATGGCCTCGCGCAGCTCGGGCATTCCGTAGTACGAGGGGTACTGGTGGGTGGCCGGGTCGGCCATGGCCTGCTGGCCGGCCTCCACGATGTGAGCGGGAGTGGGCCGGTCGGGGTCTCCGATACCGAAGGAGATCACGTCCACCCCCTTGGCTTTGGCGGCCGAGACCTTCTTGTCCAGCTCGGCGAACAGGTACGGGGGCAATGCGGAGATCCTGCGGGCACTTCTCAAGCGGTCCTCCCATCAAATACATGGACTGCCGGGCCGGTCATGAACAAACGGCCGTCCGGCTCTCTTTCGATCAACAGATCCCCTCCCGGGGTGCGTACGGTGGCTTTGCGGAGCCCGCTGGCCACCAGGCAAGCGCTGGACCCGGTTCCCGAAGACCGGGTGACCCCCACTCCCCTCTCCCAGAAGCGGGCGTGGATCACATCGCCCTCCACCTTGGCAAACTCGACGTTGGTGCGGTGCGGGAATGCGGGGTTGTTCTCGATCAGCGGGCCGAGCTCGGTTACCGGGGCAGACTCGATGTCCTCGACGAACGTCGTGGCGTGCGGGTTGCCGGTGATGCAGCGCTTCCACACCCGCCCGTACAGCTCTATGTCCTCCTGCTCCTGGGGAATGCCCATGTCGGCCCGCACCGAGCCCACCACGCCGCCTTCCACGGTCAGGTCCAGCACCTTGACCTGTCCCCCGGCCTCCACCGTGACCCTGGTGTCCTTGTGGTGGCCCCGGTCGTAGAGGAACTTGCCCACGCAGCGCAGTCCGTTGCCGGAAACTTCGGCGATCCCGCCGTCCGCGTTGTACAGCAGGAAGCTGAAGTCGGCCCGGTCCGAGGGGCCGATC
>DATLGP010000117.1:0-3507 GCA_035540395.1 Actinomycetota bacterium | reverse complement strand
GACGAACTCAGCTCGACCTTCACCCGGGTGGCGCAGGAACTCCGGAGCCAGTACGTCCTTGGGTTCACGCCGCAGGTGCTCGACGGCAAGGTGCACAAGCTGGAGGTACGGGTGAAGCGTCCCGGGGCAAACCCGCGGGCGCGGCGCACCTATGTCGCCGCGCCCCCCGGGAGCTGAAGTCAGCGCGCCGCTATCAACGACGCCTGCACGCGGGCGGCGCCGTGGCCTGGCATCTCCTGAATTACCGTTCGCGCGGGACCGTGTGGAAAGGCCTCCTGGAAGAGGCGCTCCATGGACGCGTGGTCGCCCATGTCCGCCAGATACACCTGCACAGAGGCCACATCGCTGGCCTGCATCCCGGCATCCCGAACGGTCGCGGTGAGCCGGTTCAGCACGGCGCTGAACTGCTCCTCGAACCCCCTTCCCGCGTCAGGCGCCGACTCCCCGCGGGTATAGAGGACGCCTCCCGCCCGGATGCCGCGCGGCTGGCCTCCCGGGCCGTCACCCTTGATCACCTGCCGGTCACCGCCCCGGGTCGCGACGAACGTGATCTCCGTCTTGATGGCGCCCGGCAGCCGCGGCAGGAAGATCATGGCGCCCGGGGGCTGAACGCCGGTCGCGAATGGCTGGCCGTAGGGGGCAGACAGGTCTCCCGCCTGCTTCGGCTCCGTGAGGTAGACGTTTCCCCACACGACATCCGAGAAGCGGAGCTTGGCGGCATCGAGCGTCGTCCGGATATTCACCAGTGTCTGCGAGACCTGCTCCACGAGCGGCTCCGGCAGGCGCCGGTCCTCGGGAAACTGTCCGCCCATCCCGGACACGAACAGCGTGTCGCCCGCCCACACCGCCGCCGAATAGGGGCCGAGCGGCGCCGGCAGGCTTCCGTCCGGCGGCCGGACGACGGAGATGCGCTTGAGATCGCGGAAGGCGATGCAGGTGATCTGGACGCCGGCACCACCGGGCAGCCCGACGGCCTCGACAGTGGTCCGGGCCGGTACGCGCTCGGTGAAGAAGCTGCCGTACACCTTGTTCATGCCGGTGTAATCGTCCATGCTGTCGAGATAGACGTGGCACTTCACCAGGTTTGCGTGGGTCATCCCCGCATCCTTCAGGATCTGCCCGATGTTCTCCATGGCGAGCCGGGTCTGCTCGGCGATCCCCTCCGGCTGGGCGCCGGTGACACGGTCGCGTCCGAGCTGCCCGGAAAGATAGAGGAAATCCCCGGCCTGGCGCTGCTGCGTGGCCGCGGGCCTGCTTTGCGCCGGCGCCTGTCCGGCCGCACAGGCGACGGGCAGCCAGGTGATGGAGATTAGCGCGGTCAGCAAAGTGCTCCGCGTGAACCGCTGTCTGTTCGCTGAATTCTGCACGACTCGATCTCCTCCTCGACCGGCGACGAGGCCGGAGCCCTCAGCGTAGCGCAAAACGGCGCCGGGTTGGCGATCGAGCAGGCTGAGCCTGTGGCACCGAAGACGATCTACTTCCGGAATCGGTCCTGGATGATGAAATCGTACTTTTCCTCGAACCCGGGAGGCGGCCAGGGCCCGATACTGGCACCGGTCGGCCTGGGGTTTGGCGGAAAGATCGCGAGCCCGTCGGTCGCGGAATAGGTCATGTTCAGGAAGGGCGTCTCGATCAGCTTTTCACCAGCAGCCACAGACCGGATCCCCATGTCAATGAGTCCACTGGTCAGCAGGTTCCGCTCAATGGGCGCCGGTGGAATTCCCCCCCTGGTGATAAACCCTTGTATGTTCAGTGTCAGGTAGCTGAAGTGGGCGAATATCGGTCCGCTGGACAGCACGAACTCTGTCGCCACGGTCTTCCCGTCCGCCTTGGCGGCATAGGCCCACCCACTGTTGACATACTCATCGAGCATGAGAATGGCAGCCTTCAAGCCATCGTTGTAATTGAGGATGATGGCCCTGGGGTTTTTGACGACCTCTCTCATGGAACCCGACGCACGCCCTTTTATGGAATTGCAGGCGGCTTCGACCAGCTCTCCGGAGATGCGCCCCTCGTCAATGGCTTGCCACACGGACTTGCCCTCGAGCCCTTGCACCGAGGCCACTCCCGTTTCTCCACCCTTCCGCCGCTCTACCATGCACTGCAACAACTCCAGAACATGATGACCGTAAGCGTCCAGGCTGGCATACCCGATCCCCACCGCGTCGGTGATGCGGGTGCCGATCGGATGATGAAGGATGGGATCCCGCCAGCAGTAGGCCAGGCTGGAGCCGGCCATCATGGGCACGTTCAGCTCCCTGGCACGGTCGTATATCCACTTGCAATCGAGCCAGTTGTAGGAGAGATGCTTGTCATTGAAGACGGGCAGGGGATGGTTATAGGTGTCTATGACCCGGAAGATCTGTTCCAGATGGTTCATCCGGGGATACATCTTCTGACGCAGGCGGTTCAGAGGGTAATCCCCATGTTCTCCTACGTAGATGACCGCATCCACGGCAATTTTTTTCCCTCCGAGGGTCATTGCGTCATGGATGGAATCAAAGATGGGCACGTTGTTCAGTTTGGCAATCCTGGGCCCCGTATGCCCGGGAGCGATCTGGTCTATCCAGAAGGACGCGACCTCGATTTCGGGGGTTTCCAGCCCCTTGTCCGTGGGGATTCCCAGGAACAACTTGGTGCCGATCACATCGGAGTGTGAGCTGCCGGAACTGTAGGTCGTGGTGATGAAAGCCACCTTGGGCTTTCTCCGCGGCTGGCCGGACAGTTGGCCTGCGCCTTCCCCGATCAACCCCGGCGCCATGGTGAGCCCTGCGGCTCCCATGGCGGCCTGCTTCAAGAACAGTCTTCTTGTATGTTGTTTGTCCGTCATTGTCTGGTCTGAAGGTGATCCAGGAAATCTCGACGCTAGAAAATGAGCTTCAGGCCGAGTTCCATTCGGCGCATCGGTCCGGCCGACGTGACGCGGCCGAAGTTCGCGGCCCCGAACGTGGTGTTCGGGTTTCCCCAGTTCACCGTGTTGAACACGTTGAACACCTCGCCGCGGACCTGCAGACGCGTCCGTCCGACGGCGAAGTCCTTCATCAGGGCCATGTTCGTGGTGTTCGAACCGAGACCCCGCAGCATGTTCCGCGGGGCATTGCCGAACGTGAACTGCGCCGGCAGTGCAAAGGCTGCCGGGTCGATGCAGTTGATCAGTCCGAGGCCGCTCGGGTTCGGCTCGCAGTTCACTCTCGGCGTGCCGACCACATCGGGCCGCTGGCCCGGGCCCCCGATATTCGCCCTGTCCCCCTGGATCGTGACGTTCAGGGGGGTGCCGCTCTCCAGCGTCGTCACGCCGCTGACCACCCAGCCTCCGAGCGCGGTCCTGACGAGCGGCTGCACGGCATTGCGGAAGAACGGGAGCTCGTAGATGTAGCTGAGCACGAACCGGTGCGGCATGTCCCACGCCGCCGGCCCCCAGTCGCGCCAGATGTCGAAATTGTCCATGGTGCGACCGCCGGCATTCGAATGATCCGCGATGTCGTAGGTGCGCGACCAGGTGTAGTG
>DATLGP010000116.1:0-2177 GCA_035540395.1 Actinomycetota bacterium | reverse complement strand
GCTCAACCAGGGAGCCGGCCGGCACCCGGGGGCCGAAATCGGACGGAGAAGTCCCGATCGCCAGGTGGGCGGCGGCAGGCGCAAAGACGTCCCGGCCGTGGAAGGTGCTCGAGCGCGCCGCCAGCCCCAGCCGGCGATTTGTGATCTCCCAAACCGACTCGATACCGCCGAGGCGCTCGGCTGCCGGGACCAACAGGCCGTTGTCCGGGCCCACCAGGAGCGAACCCGCCGCCGCCAGGATCACCCCGCGCCTGGCCGACCCCACGCCCGGATCCACCACAGCCAGATGCACCGCATCGGGAATGTAGCCGACGGTCTCGGCCAACACGGTTGCCCCCTCTCGCACGCCGTAGGGGCGGATGAGGTGGCTGACGTCGGCTATCACGACCTCTCCCGCAATGTTGCGGATCACCGCCTTACAGACTGCGACGTACTCGTCGGCGAGCCCGAAGTCGGAGAGAAAGGTTATTTGGCGGAAGGGCTACTTACCCTGCTGACGCCGCTGCCAGCGCGTACGCTTCAGCATCTTCTTGTGCTTTTTCTTACGCATCTTCTTGCGGCGTTTCTTTACGACAGATGACAAAATCGAGCCCTTCTCCTGGAAATTTACGGCCGTTGTCCGAGCGTGCGGTATTGAAAACCCGGCAATCGACCCTATTGACGATACCATCCGGCGGTTCGCCGGGGCCCCCGGGCGCAGTCACCGAGACCGCGGGAGCAAGCCCCCGCCGGACCACCGCCGGAAAAGTGGGGCCTAGACCGCCCTCACGTAGTGATCGTCGAGATATTGGTGAACGTCTGATTCCTTGACGCGGTAGCGGTTCCCGACCTGCACAGCCTTCAGGGATCCGGATTTGATAAGCCGGTACACCGTCATGTTGGACACGCGCATCAACTGAGCTACCTCGCTCACGGTCAAAAACTCAAAACCCTGCTTTTCACGAGCCATTCGTTCACCCTTTTTTTCGGGAGTATACATCTCGCCACACTGGGCAACATAGGGCAACCTGTGGCATCGGACGGGGTACAATCCCACACCCGGGGCGGACACAGTCCCAGAGTGGGACTCAGCCAGCGTGGGGCCGAGGGTTTGCCGCCTTGCGCTAGGACCACCACCCGGGTCGAGGGGAGGAACCGTGGCCAAGCAGCCCGCACCAAAAGAGAAGAAGCGCCCCAAGAACGATGCAGCGCAGGCGGCCAAGAAAGCCAAAAAAGCGGCCAAAAAGGCCGGAGGAGGCTCGGCCTGAGGACCGGCCGGTCTCTTAGCTGGTTTCCGCCAGCATTCTCGCGCGGTCCAGCGCAGCCTGGACCGCGTCAAGGACCGCTGCCCGGACGCCCGCCCGCTCCAGCTCCCGCACCGCCATTGCAGTGGTTCCACCGGGCGACGTAACCGCTGCGCGGACCTCCGACGGCTGCATGCCGGCCTCGGTAACGAGGGCCGCCGTTCCCTTCAAGGTTTGTGCGACCAGTTGAGAGGCCGTCTCCCGGGGAAGGCCCACAGTGACTCCCGCCTCGATCATCGCCTCGGCGAAAAGCGCTATGTAGGCCGGTCCGGAACCCGAAACCGCGGTGACCGCATCGATGTACTGCTCCTCTACTACGATCACGGGGCCGACGCCCTCCAGCAATTGCCTCGCAACCACCAGGTGGCGTTCCAGAGCCCGGTTCCCCGCGCAAATGGCAGTCATGCCCTCCCCCACCTGGGAAGCCACGTTCGGCATAGCCCTTACCACGGCGGCGGAGGCCCCCAGTCCCGCCTCCAGGGACTTCGTCGTGACCCCGGCGGCGATAGAAACCACGAGGTGGGAGTCCTTCACGCAGGGCGCTATCTCCGCCATGACCGCCGCCAGATCCTTCGGCTTGACTGCCAGGATGACCACTTCGGACACCTCCACCGCCTGCCGGTTCCCCTCGGCGGCACAAAACCCGTGCCGGGCGGAAACTTCGGCAACCCGGGCCGGGTCGGCGTCGGTCATCAGAACCCGCCCCGGCGGGCAGACTCCTGCCCGGACCATGCCTGCGGCAAGGATCTCGCCCATCTTGCCGGAGCCGATGACGGCCACCGAACCGGTGAATGTGTCCATGCAAGCAGTATCGCAGACCATATAAAGGATAAAGATTTAAGGCTCAGGAGTTGGGGCCGCACAACCCGGCGGGTAACCGGCGGGCCACGCGAC
>DATLGP010000115.1:0-2170 GCA_035540395.1 Actinomycetota bacterium | reverse complement strand
CCGCCGGCACGTCCGACAGGTGATGAAGATCGAGGCCCAGGTCTATCCGCGTCCTTGGAGCTCGGCACTGTTCTTGCAGGAGATCGTGCGGCGAGCCGACCGGTACTACCTGGCCGCCCGCTACGACTCTGCCGTGGTGGGGTACGGGGGCCTCATCACCTCGGGCCTTGAGGCCCACATCACCACCATCGCGGTCGACCCGGCCTATCATCGGACCGGCATCGGCACCAAGCTGATGGTAGGGCTGCTGGACGCGGCGATCGCCCGGGGGGGCAGGACGATCTCCCTGGAGGTGCGCCGGTCCAACTTCGCGGCTCAAAACATGTACGAGAAGTTCGGGTTCCGGCCAGTGGGCCTTCGCCCCGGCTACTACGTGGAAACCGGTGAGGACGCCATTGTGATGTGGGTGGACCAGGTGGACGGCCCGGAGTACGCCGCGCTGCTGAACCGGATGCGCCAGAGGTTCGAGGCCCCCCGGGCGAACCGAAACGAGGTCTCGGGTGGCTAAGGAACCAACTCCGTCCACCATCATCCCCGAGGTCGACGTCCCCGACGTTATCCCCGAGGGCATGACCGACATGCTGCTGGAGACCGAGACCGAGCTGGAGATCATCGAGCAGAGCTCGGAGGACGCCTTGATCCTGGGGATCGAGACCTCGTGCGACGAGACCGGGGTTGCAATCCTGAGCGGGTCGAACCAGGTCCTGGCCAACGTGATCTCCTCGTCGGCCGACCTGCACTCCAGGTACGGCGGGGTGGTGCCCGAGGTGGCATCCCGGGCCCACGTCCAGGCGATGAACCCGGCGATCGCCGAGGCGTTGCGCGAGGCCGACGTCACCCTGTGGGACCTTTCGGCGGTGGCGGTGACCATCGGCCCCGGCCTGATCGGCTCCCTGGTGGTGGGGGTGGCCGCCGCCAAGGCCCTCTCGTCCGTGCTGGAGGTGCCGCTGCTGGGCATCAACCACCTGGAGGCCCACATCTACGCCAACTTCCTGGAGCATCCCGACTTCGCTCCGCCGGCGGTGGGGCTGATTGTCTCCGGAGGCCACACCCTGCTGGTCCACATGCCGGCCCACGGGCTGTACGAGGTGCTGGGAGAGACCCTGGACGACGCGGCGGGCGAGGCGTTCGACAAGGTGGCCCGTTACCTGGGCATCGGCTTTCCCGGCGGCCCGGCCATCGACCAGATGGCGCTGGGGGGCAACCGCCGGGCGATCAAGTTCCCCCGGGCCATGCAGGGCAGGGGCTACGACTTCTCGTTCTCCGGGCTCAAGACCTCGGTGCGGGACTACATCCGCAAGCAGGAGGAGACGGGCACCGAGATAAACCTGGCCGACGTGTGTGCGTCGTTCCAGGAGGCGGTGGTCGACGTGCAGGTGTCCAAGACCATCAAGGCCGCCCAGGAGTACGGGGTCAGCAACGTCTTCGTGTCGGGGGGCGTGGCCGCCAACTCCCGTCTAAGGGAGCTCATGGGCGTCATGTGCGAAGAATCCGAGCTGCGGCTGTACTATCCCTCTCCGGTCTACTGCACCGACAACGCCGCAATGGTGGCCTGCTGCGGCCATTTCCGCTTCCGGCGGGGGATCCGGACCGACCCCAACATCGACCCCGACCCCAACCTGCACCTGGCTTAAGCGGGAGGGTCGGCCGGTTCGGCGATTTCCGCCGGGAGCCGGCCGGCCATCACCCCGGCTGTGGTGTAACCGATGGTCAGCAGGTAACCCTGGTCCCCCACCCGCGCGAGGACCGTCGGAAAGCTGGCGACCCCCCACTCCCGGGCCTGCGCGAAGTCGGCCCATGCCGCCTGGGCGAACCGCTCGCTGTCGAAGGCTTCGGCAAAGGCGGAGGCGTCTCCGCCGATCTGTTCGACCAGGCCGGCAAGGACCTGCCGGTCGAGCGGCAGGATGCCTTCGGCGTAGAACGCCCGCTGGATGCGCTTGAACAGCGGCCAGGCCAGCGGCTCGTCGATGCTGCGCATGATTGCCACCGCCCGGCAGGAGGGCTCGGTATCGTAGATCCAGTCCCGGCGGGCCAGCAGCCCGTGGTCGAACGGCTGGCCGGTATGTTTTTCGATCTGGGACCACTCGGACTCCAGGAAGCCGGCAAGCCGGTCGGACATCGGCTGGGCGTCGGGCCCGGGCCTCAGCCCCCCGGTGACCACCCGCAATCC
>DATLGP010000114.1:0-3219 GCA_035540395.1 Actinomycetota bacterium | reverse complement strand
GCCGTCCCCCAGCTCGACGATCCGCGGCTCGGGTAACGGCATAGGGAGGTTGGCTTGCTCCGCCGGGAGATAGGAGCCTTGCCGCCCCGGCGGCCCGCTAGGCCTTCTCGTCCGGGGTTCCGTCGGGCGCCGTGACATCTCCTGCCGGCGCTTCGGCCACAGGTGCTTGCACCGGGGCCTCCGCCGAAGCGGCCTCCGCCGACGCGGCCTCCGCCGACGCGGCCTCCGCTGTTGCTATCTCCAATGGTGTGGGCGGCAGGATCTCGGGCGCCCGGGGAGCCAGGTCCACCTCGGCGTCGGTGAGGGTGCCTTCGGCGTCCAGGAAGAACAACTCGTAAGCCGTCGATGCAATCAACGCTCCGACGATCGGACCGAGGATCCATACCGGCCAGTTGGCACTAAGGGCATCGCCGATGACCGCCGGCCCGAACCACCGAGCGGGGTTCATCGCCCCTCCGGTGAACGGTCCTCCTATGAGAACGCCGAAGGCCAAGGTCAGGCCGATGGCCAGCGGTGCAATGATCTTCGGCCCTTTTGGATCAACCGCAACCCCCCAGATGACGAACACCAAAAAGAAGGTCAGCATCACCTCGATCAAGCCGCCCTGCAGCAAGGAGGTTCCCGGCGCAAGGTCGGGGACACCGGCGCCGACCGACCTGACAACCTCCTCGGTGAAAACCTGTCTGACGATTACGGCAGCCACCAGGCCCCCGAACAGCTGGGCGGCCACGTAGCCCCCGAGGTCTTTTAGGCTTAGGCGTCTGGCGATGTAGAAGGCGATGCTTACGGCAGGGTTGGCGTGGCCTCCCGAGATCCGACCGACAGCAGCGATAACCACCGCGTACGCCAGACCCTGGGCAAGTGCGATTCCCAGAATCCCGAAGGATCCCCGAAGGTGGACAACAGCCAGTTGCTGATCGGCTACGATCGCACCCGCCGCGGCGAACACAAGAAAGAAGGCAGCGATAAATTCGGCGATGTACCTCTTCAAGAAACTTCTCCTTTCTTAGCTGCACAATTCGGAGCCGGGTGCCTGCAGATCATATGCGTCTTCTCGTAGTCACCAATGATTTCCCTCCCCATGCAGGAGGGATCGAGAACTACGTCTACTCCCTGGTGAGGCGATGGCCCGCCGGTGAGGTCATTGTGGTCACCCGGGCTATGCCGGGAGACTCCGAGTTCGACGCCCGCCAGGGGTTCGAGATCCTGAGAGAGCCGGTGGACACCCTCCTGCCGAAGCCGGGTCTGGTGCGCAGGCTCGGTGCCCTGGTTGCGAACCGGGGGGTAGACGCGGTGCATTTTCCCTCCGCCCTTCCTCTCGGGCTCATGGGAGGCGGCCTGGGCCGGCCCTACGCCCTCAGCGTGCACGGAGGGGAGTTCCTGCTGGCATCCCGGCTTCCTTTGGTGAGAGCCATGCTGAAGGCCGTTTGCAGGCAGGCGGCGGTGGTGATGCCCCAGTCCTCCTACGCCCAGACCCTGGTCACCGGATTCATCGGATCCGATGTGCCGATGACCCGTGTGACGTGCGGCGTCGACGCCGACCGATACGGTCCCCGGGCGGCCGAACCCGTCAACCTGGGTATCGACGGTCCGGTGATCGTGTCGGTCAGCCGCCTGATCCCCCGGAAGGGGGCCCGGACCCTCATCGATGCTCTTCCCCGGGTGCTGGCCAAGTACCCGGACGCCCACCTGCTGGTAGTCGGTGGAGGCCCGGATCTGGGCCATCTGCAGAGCAGGGCTGCCCGCGCAGGGGTCAGCGCATCGGTAACCCTGGCGGGATCCCAGCCGTGGGAACGGATCCCGGCCTATCTGGCCGCTGCGGACATCTTCGCTCTTCCGACCCGAACCAGGTTCTTCGGAACCGAGACCGAGGGCCTGCCGCTGGTCTTCGTCGAAGCTGCAGCTGCCGGGTTGCCCCTCATAGGGGGCGACATAGGCGGCGTGCGAGACGCAGTACGGCCGGGCGAGACCGGCATTCTCGTCGACGGATCAAGCGCGGCCCAAACCGCCGAGGCCCTGCTGAGCCTGCTCGACAACCCGGCCGAAGCCCGCCGACTCGGCGAACGCGCCAGGCAGATGGTTGCGGAAGAGTTCGACTGGGATGCGATCTACCAGCTTTATCGAGCAGCGCTCGAGGGCCTCCGCGCTTAAGGTCTCCGCCCGGGTTTTCCGCGGATTGTTCGCCGGCCGGCGGGTGCGGTCTCATGAATCAATGAGCCGAGCATTATCAGAGCGAGCGCCAGAGCGAACCATTCCAGCGCGTCGACCCCCGTGCGGCTGATGACTCCGCCGCCGGATCCCCCCGGCGGGGAGGCCGGCGCAGTTGCGATCGGCGCGGGGCTCGGTGCCGGGCTTGGACTTGCAGTGACACCAGGGCCCGGGGTCGGAGAGGGACCGACAGCGGGGGCCGGCGAGATGGTCGGCGCGGGGCTGGAGGGTGAGAGCGGGACCTCGGTTACCGGCGACCCGGAGGCCCTGCGTACCACGGGGGCGGTCAGGTGAATCGAAGCCGAGTCCTGTCCCGTTGCAGAGTTCCCCTCGTTGTCCACCACGGTGGCCGTGACGGTGTTCGTGTGGCGATCCCCGCTCTGTCCGAGGAATCCGACGGTGAACCGGCAGGTGTAGGTTTCACCCGATGGGATCGTAACGCCGGCCGCGCAGTTGCCCAAGCCGTCAAGGTTGCCGTAGGCGTCGTCCCGTAGCGCAACCAGCACCAGGGGCTCCGCTACCCGATTGCGGACGCCTACGGTGAAAGTGAACCGGCCCCCCGGAGCGGGAAGGCTCGCCGGGGAGGCGCTCTTTTGGACTTCCGGCCGGGGCCGGACATCGGTGATCGTCACGGTCCTGGCCGGCGAGCTGTCGGTTACCACCACGCCCGCCGGGGTTGTCGCCATCACGGTCACCACATGAGAGCGGCTGGTTCCGGCATCTGCGAAGAACGAAACGGTGAACTCGCAGCTCACGGATTGGTTGGGCAGAAGGACATGACCTATCACTGCGTCGCACGAATTCGGTTCCGGCAGGAGAGCGATGTCGCCGTAGAGGCTGTCCGTGAGGGACGTGATGATCAGTGTGACCGGGTTGCTGGTGTTGGTTATCACAACCCGATAGGTCACCGGGCCGCCGGGCTCTTCAAGCACCGCGGGATGAGGGGAAACGTCAACTGAGATCGAAGGAGAGACCGGCGCGGGCGGCGCGGGCGGCGGCGCCGGTCTCTCC
>DATLGP010000113.1:0-2428 GCA_035540395.1 Actinomycetota bacterium | reverse complement strand
CCTGGCGAGTGCCCGTTACCGCGAGATCATGCGACCCATCGGATTCGGCGACGAGCTTCGAGCCGCCCTTCGGGTGAGTTCTATGACATGGGGATACCTCTGTCTGCACCGGGAAGATGTCCCCACCGGGTTCACCGGGGGCGAAGCCGCTTTCATCGCCCGGCTCGGGCCGCATATGGCCGAAGCTCTCCGGCGGGCAATCCTGATGGAGCGGGCGGGGGCCGAGTCGACGACCGAGGGTCCCGGAGTGTGTCTGGTGGCCGAAGACTGGTCGGTCATCGCCAGCACTCCGTCGGCCGATCGAATGCTGGCCGAGCTGGGCGAAGCAGACTCCGACTCACCCTTCGCAGTGCCGCTGGCTGTCTACGACGTGGTCCAACGTCTGAATCACATGACCCACATCGACCGAACCCAGGGGGTTGTGCCCAGGATCCGCATCCAGACAAGGTCGGGGCGGTGGATTGTGCTCCACGCATCCCGCATGACGGCGACCCCGGTTACCGGCCCTGCTCCGGTAGTTGTGGTGATGGAGCCGGCAACCGCTGCTGACCTGGCATCGCTGATCTTCGCCGCTTACGCGTTTACCCGCAGGGAGTCCGAGATTGTGACTCTGATGCTCAAGGGGGCTCCAGCAAAGCAGATCGCTTCTTCATTGAAGATCTCGCAGTACACAGTCAACGACCATATCAAGGCGATCTTCGAGAAGGTCGGGGTCGGGACCCGCGCTCAGTTGGCAGCCGAACTGCAGGGCCTTTACTTCCGCCGACCTTAAGTCGACCCCGCGTGAATGGGTCAAACGGTGGTTGTCCATGGGACACACGTCCGGAGCGCAACGTTAGAGCCGCCGAACATCGACCCGAAGAGGCCCATATCGGGTAGGAGCAGGCACGCTACACTGGACGGGTACCTCCCGGACTAGCCCTCGCCAAGGAAGCACAGACCAGGAAGTAAGGTCTTATGACCTACGCCCCCGAAGCACTTCAGGGACCGAAAGCTACCGAAGCTCTCACATGACGCCGAAGGGCGAGGCCCCGCCTATCGACGACCACCCCAGGCCGTACCGGCGCGAGGGCCTGTGGAGCCGAATCAGCCCGTTCTTGGCGGTGGCGGCGTTGGCCTTTGCGTTGATGCCATTTCACCTGCGCGATGTACCCGGCGCGGTGTTATGGCGCGCGCTACTGGTGACGGTACTGATCGTCGGGCTCATCGCGCTTTTGCCCTGGCGTCGATGGCCGGGTTGGGCTCAGTCGGTTCCGGCGCTGTCGGGTGTTGTACTGCTGGCTGCCGCCCGGCATGCCACCGGCGGCGCGGACTCCGGATTCACTCCTTTGGCCTTGCTGCTGGTCCTGTGGCTGGCCCTGTACGGGACGCGCAAGGAGCTGGTCCTTGTGCTGGTGGGTGTGAGCTTCATGTTCGTATTACCGATCTTGCTCGTAGGACCGCCCAGCTATCCGGTGCACGACCTCACGGAGGCTGCGTTGCTGTTAGCCGTCAGCGGCACGGTCGCCTTTAGCATCCAAAAGCTGCTGGGTGACCTGCGCCGCAGCGAGCAAAAGTTCCGAACCATAGCGAGCGGCGCTCCCGTTGGTGTCTTCATCACCGATGCGCAGGGCGAGCCGACCTATCTGAACCGGCGGTGGCAGGAGATCTTCGATATGTCGGAGGCCGAAGCCTTCAACCAAGGCTGGAGGTCGGCCATACACCCCGACGAGCAACAGCGCGTGTACGACGACTGGAAGGCCGCGGTGTCCGCAGGCGTCGAGTACCGGGGCAGGTTTCGTATCGTCGACCGCCGTGGAGGCACGCGCCAGGTGGTGGCGACGGCAGCGGCCATCCGTGACCGTGCGGGTGAGGTGCTGGGTTCTATCGGGTCCGTGACCGACATCACCGCCCTGGTAAAGGCCGAAGAGGACATCGCCGCAGCGCGGGACAAGGCGCTGGAGGCGTCGCGCATGAAGAGCGAGTTTCTGGCCAACATGAGTCACGAGATCCGCTCGCCGATGAACGGGGTAATCGGGATGACCGAACTGCTGCTGGGCGACCCCGAGTTGACCGCCCACCAGCGAAAGCAGGCCACAGCCGTGCGGACCTCCGCTCACGCGCTGATGGGAATCATCAACGACCTGCTGGACTTCTCCAAGATCGAGGCGGGCCAGCTGCGTTTTGAGGACGAGGATTTCCAGCTGAGCAAGACGGTGCAGGAGGTCGTCGATATTTTGGCCCCCGAGGCCGAGGGCAAGGGGCTCGAGTTGAGTGCATCGCTGCAGATCGAAGGACCTCAGCAGGTGCGGGGCGACCCGGGGCGGCTGCGTCAGGTTCTGGTGAACCTGACGGGAAACGCCGTTAAATTCACCGATTCCGGCCGGGTCGAGGTAAAGGTCACCGGGCCACAGGAAGGGGACCGGTACCGATTCGAGGTCAGCGATAC
>DATLGP010000112.1:0-6773 GCA_035540395.1 Actinomycetota bacterium | reverse complement strand
GCTACCGGGATGGCGGCGGCCACGCACATGGCGGTGCCCAGGGCCGATGCCTCGAAGCTGCGGAACATCGTGAGGGTGGCGGGGGCCAGGGAGTCGGCTCCGGCGGCGGCCCGGTAGACCCAGTAGCCGATCACCCCGAGGGGTACCACCAGCGACAGGACCGCCAGCAGGGAGCAGGCGGCGAATGCCGGCCACTTCCAGCGGCCGAGCTCGGTTTGCCGGGCAACCCGCCGGCCGCCTGCGGTGTTGACCCGGTGGTAGCTGGCCCGCCCCCGGCTCATCACCTCGCCCACCACCACGGTGGTGGTGACCGCGATCAGCATTAAAGAAAGGATTGCAGCCACCGACCGGTCGAGTGAGCCGCGGTACTGGATGTAGATGGCGTTGGTGAAGGCATCGAAGCGCAGCAGCGACACCGCCCCGAAGTCGTGGAAGGTGTAGAGCGCCACCAGCAGGGCGCCGGAAGCCACCGCGGGCCGCAGCTGGGGAGCCACCACCCTGAAGACCGCCCGGCGCCGGCCGTCCAGGGTGATGGCTGCCTCCTCCAGGGCGGGATCCAGCCCCTTGATTGCGGCGCGGACGGTCAGCAGCACGTACGGGTAGGTGAACAGCGTGAGCACCAGCCAGGCGCCGAAGAACCCGTAGATCTCGGGCAGGCGGTCAATGCCCAACGGTTCGAGCCAGCGCTGGACCTGGCCGCGGGGACCGAACGCCGATACGAAGGCGAACCCCGCCACGTAGGAGGGTATGACCAGGGGAAGGGCGGTGGTGATGGTCCAAAAGGATCGCCAGGGCAGGTTGGTCCGGGCGGTCAGCCAGGCCAAAGGGACTGCCAGGACCACCGAGGCGGCGGTTACCGCCAGGGCCAGCAGGACGGTCCGGCCCAAAAGCTGCAGCGTCCGGGCGTCGGTGATGGTGTTGACCACCGTCGTCGCTCCGGCGTTTGAGGCTCTGACCACCAGGTAGCCGGCGGGCAGGAGCATTCCCGCCCCGACCGCCCCCGCTGACAGCGCTAGCCAGCGGGGGGCGGGGCGTTTACTCAGAGGAGACCCACCTCACGCAGCAGGGCGAGAGTCCCTTCAAGGTCCTCCAGGTCGGACAGGTCGATGTCCGGGGGCTGAAGTTCGTCAAGGGGCGTGAGCCTTTCGTCGATAGCAATTCCGTCGATCATCGGGTACTCGGACGACTCGGTGGCGAAGTGGTTCTGGGCATCTTCGGACAGAAGATACTCGACCAGCCGTCCTGCGGTTGCCTGGGCGTCGGAGCTCCGCAGGATGCCGACACCGGCGACGTTGACCAGTGCTCCCGGGTCACCGCCGGTGAAGAAGTGGTTGGCCGCCCTCAGCCCCGGCTCCCTCTTGGCGATCTGGTAGGCGTAGTAATGGTTGACGAAACCGGCGTCGATCTCGCCCGCCGAGGTGGCCTGGACGATAGCGCCGTTGTTGGCGTACACCCTGGTACCCAGGGCCTGCATCTGGGTCAGCCATTCCCGGGCACGCTCCTCGCCCTCGAGCTCACGCAGCCCGGTGACGAACGCCTGGAAGGACCCGTTGGTGGGGGCCCAGCCCAGCCGGTCCCGCCAACGCTCGTCGGTGAACTCAAGAATCGAGTCCGGCAATTCTTCCTCGTTGACCCGGTCCGGGTTGTAAACTGCCACCCTGGAGCGTCCGGTCACGCCGGTCCACTGGGAGTTGACCGAGCGGAACTGGGACGGCACCCCCGAAATCAGGTCTTCGGGAAGTGTGACGAAGCGGTTGGCGTTCTCGAGGGCGCCAAGTGCCCCGGCATCCTGGCCGAAGTACACGTCGGCCGGCGAGTTGTCGCCCTCTTCGAGGATCTGGGCCGCCATCTCGGCGGTGTCTCCGTACCTTACGCTAAGCGTAATGCCGGTGGCCTCTTCAAAAGCCGCAAATACCGGCCCGACCAGTTCCTCCGACCGTCCGGAGTAGACCACCAGCTCCTCGGCTTCACCTTCCAGCGTTGCTTCTGCTGCCGGGGTTGGATCACCTGCAGGGTCGTCGGTGTCCGCACCGTTGCACGCGGCCAGCAGGAATATCACGGCAAACAAGGCCGCCGTAGTTCTTCGCATGGGGTTTCCCTTCGAGGTTAGCTATTACCAAGTCGTTAGCTTAGGTAAGCCATACTTCGATAGCAAGCTCAGCGACCGGAGCGGACGTCCGTGAGGAGTTGTCGATTTGCTCGGGCGTGTCTTAAATCGCGGTGGGATGCCTCGGCTCGTAGAGCATGATCTCGACTCCGCCCGGCAATACCAGGGTGGTCGTGAGTCCCCACCCCTCGTCCTGCGGCTCTCCTTGGACCTGAAGGCCCCGGTCCCGCAGGTCCCGGATGGTGGTGAGGATGTCGTCGCACATCAAGGTGAGCTGCTGGCGGACCCCGCTGGCGTAGGTCGGCCCCTCGGCCGGGTGGATTCCGATCTCGGCCGGCGGGAGGCGGAAGATCAGCCAGCCGTCGCCCGCGTCGACGTGGGGCCAGCCGAACACGTCCTTCAGCACCGCCCGCAGGGCTTCCGGCTCCGAGGTGTATATCAGGACGTGAGCACCGGTGACCGCCATAGGCTCATCCTGCCACAAGGCGCTTCGGCGAGGCGTTAAGGATTAGGGTGTGCGGGGCCGGATCACCCCCGGGCCGACGCAAGGAGACGGTCGTGGAGTTCGAAAAACTGGTGCGGCAAAGGCGCATGGTCCGCCGGTTCTCCCCGGAGCCGGTCGCCGAGCAGAGGCTTGCCAGGATCCTGGACCTGGCCCGCCGGGGGCCGAGCGCCGGCTATACCCAGGGCCAGTCGTTCGTGGTGGTTACCGATGCCTCCCGGCGGGCCGAGATCGCCCGCATCGCCAAAGAGCCCTCCTACCGGGAGCGGGGGTTCGACCCGTGGTTGTCTGAAGCGCCGGTCCACGTGGTGCTGTGCGTGAGCGAGCAGGCCTACCGGGAGCGTTACCGGGAGCCGGACAAGCTGCGGGCGGGCTCCGAGCGGCAGTGGCCGGTCCCCCACTGGTACGTCGACGGGGGCTGCGCGCTGATGCTGCTGTTGCTGGCGGCGGTGGACGAGGGCCTGGGGGCCGGTTTTTTGGACCTGGATGCCGAGGGCTACCGCAGGCTCAAGGACTACCTCGGAATCCCGGACGAGGTGGAGCCGGTCGGCCTGGTGACGATCGGGGTGCCGGCCCCCGACCGCCGCTCCGGTTCACTGGCCAGAGGCCGCAAACCGCTGGAGCAGGTGGTCCACCGGGAATCCTGGGGTGCTTCGAGGCGCCGGTTAGACGTCCCGGGCGATTAGCTCAATCACCGAAGCCTCGGGCGGGCACAGAAACCGGAACGGAGCGTACTTGCCGGTGCCGATCCCGGGGGTGACGAACAGCCACGACCGGCCGATCTGGGACGGCCCCATTGCAAGTTTGGTGGGCAGCGTCGAGTTGGTGACCACCGCCCCGACCAGCGGCAGCCGAACCTGGCCGCCGTGGGTGTGACCGGCAAACGTCAGGTCGTAACCGGCCTCGAACGCGTCGGCGTAGGGCGCGGGGTCGTGTACCACCAGCATCGCCACCTCCGCGCCGGGGTCCCTGACCAGCAACTGCCGCTTGTCGCGCTTCAGGTAGGGGTCGTCCAGCCCGGTGACCTGGGTTCTGGTGGCGTTCACCTCCAGCACCAGGTTGTGGTTGTTGAGGTCCGTCCAACCGTGGGACTTAAGGCCGTGGCGGAACTCCTCGGTCGGGTTGCGGGAGGTGCCGTGGCGCCGGCGCTTCAAAAAGTAGTCAAGGTAGTTCTTCAGCACCGGGGCGAAGTAGTCGGAGGAGCCGAAGACGAACATGCGGGCGGTCCTCGCCCGCAGGCCGTTCAGCAGCCGCAGGCACTCGCCGGCGGCGTCCTGGGCACCCAGCAGGTCGCCGGTCGCCAGCACCAGGTCGTACTCTTCGGAACCCAAAGACTCCAGGAACCGGATCATCCGGCCGTTCTTGAGTCGCAGGTGGAAGTCGGAAACCTGCAGGACGCTGATCGGGTTGGCGCCGGGCGGCAGCACCGGCAGCCGGTAGCGCTGTACCCGAAAGCGCTTGGCTTCGAAGAACCCGTAGGCAACCGGTACCAGGCCGAGCACCCCCAGGCCGGTCAGCGCTTTCAGCCTGGACCCGACCGGCTCGGATGCGGGGGCCCGGCCCGGCCGATCAGTCAGAGCCGTCGCCCCAGGGGAGGTCCGACTCGATGATCGAATGAGACGCGGAGCGAACCGCCCTCGACAGAGCGGTCCCCAGTTCGTCGGTGCCCGATGTGACTACTACCGTAAGGGCGGTCGCTGCGGCGGCCTCGAAAAGCGCGGACTCCTTCGCCGGGTCGCTGCGGTCGGTGAACACGACGAAGGTCAGGTTCCCCGGCTCCTCCAGCCCCTCGAGCTCGCGCAGGTGGGGGATCAGCTCGTCTTCCTCGCAAAAGCTCACCAGCGCCCCGGGGGCTCCGGCTGCGGCGCCGGCCGCCTCGGACACTGGGAACTCACCCAGCCCGGAACCGACCCAGGTTCCGGCCTGGGCCACCTCGAAGAAGGGGTTGAACCAGGACGCCGAGCCGGCATGGCGGTGAAGGATCGTGGTGTCGTCCGGCAGCGCTCGCCGGATGGCGGCCAGCGCCCGCATCTGTTCCGGGCCCTCCCGGCCTGCCCGCTCCAAAGCCGTCTGGCGGATGGCGGCGGCCCGCCGGGGGCCCGTGCGGTCCTGCGTCTCGGCCGAGGTCCGGTCGGCCGCGCCCTTCAGCGGGTTGGGAGCCTCGAGGGCCTTTAGGATGCCGGCCAGAGCAGACCTGGCATCGGCGGCAATGCCCAGGCGCAGCGGGTACCTGCGACCGATCTGGTTCGGGTCCTGGTCGACCTGGATCATCTGCGCCGGCAGGTTGAGCTCGGGTTCCTCCCGCCCGGTCTCGAAGCTGGTTCCCAGGGCGAAAACCGTATCCGCCGATTCCAGGGCGGCCCGGGCCTCGGGCCGGCCGAACAGGGCCCCGGCGGAAAGCCCGGAGCGGTCGGAGATGGTCCCCTTGCCGCCCCAGGTGGTGATCACCGGGGCATCCATCGTCTCGGCTATCCGGGCCAGCTCTTCCTCGGCGCCGGCTTGGGCCACCCCCGCGCCGGCCAGGATCACCGGACGTGCCGACAGCCTGAGCAGGAAGGCGGCCTGGGTTAGCTCCTGCGGGTCGGGTTGGTGGGCCAAGTGGGATGGTTCGAAGCCGCTTTAGGCTTCGGGGATCAGCTCCAGGATCACCGCGTCGCGCAGCCAGCCCTGGATGGTGTCGGCGGCGCTGCCCCGCACCGATTGGCGCTTCGACACCAGTTGCTGGGCAACCTGCTCGAACTCCTCGCGGTTTACCGACGTGATCGGCCGGACCTTGGCATCGAACTCCACCATGGTGGCGTCCCGGCCCTTCCATCGGGTTACGACATGGGCCCGCTTGGCATCGGCGGCGAAAGGAAGCCGCTGCTCGGGTTCCCCGGAGAGCACGAACAGCCGTTTGTCCCTGGTGTACAAAAACCAGCAGGGAACCGGCCGGCCGCCGGGATCGGTGTCCAGGCTGACCCACATGATGTCGGAGCGCTTCAGGCCCTCCTCGATCTTGGCCAGGTCCGGGCTGACGGTCCGGTCCACCGCCATGTCCTCCCACCGCAGCGACGGGTCGGTGACGTATCCGAACTGGGACCATTCGACGTCGACTGCTCGCAGGCAGTAAAACGACATGTAGGTGAAGAATTCGTCAATTGCTTCTCTGGGGTCGTCGAAGTCTTCGTAGCGGATCGTCTCCTCGTCGGCGATCACCCCGGCTTTGACCCGTTCGGCGGTGATCGACCTGGAGGTCTCCAGAGACTGAGCCGCGGCGAACTTGTCGTCGGGCCGCTCGGCGCCGGTGCCGCGGGACTTGTGCGGCTTCTTGCGGAACGCGATGACGAAGCTGGGCTGGTCGGGGGAGATGTAGCCCTCGGACCAGAAGCTGCCGTCCTTCAGGGCCGCCTTCATAACGATGGTCGGGCGCTGGTAGGTCAGGCGGAAACCGGTCCAGTGGGCACGGAAGGTGCGGATGACTCCCGCCGCCAGCGATATCTCGAGGGTGCCTGCGGCACCCACGCCGTTGGCGATCCCGTGATCGGCGATACGATTGGCGAGATGGGCCTTGAGTTCCTGAATGGTGACTTTCTGGGTCTTGAGCATGGTCGTCATTATATGGAGAGTTCAGGAGGCTCGTTGCCCGGCACGCTGAGATCCCGCTTGGGACCGATCCTTTCGCTGGCGCTGGTGCTTGCCGGCGCCCTCGGCCTGAGTTTTTCGAACGCCGCCGCCGCCAGCCCGGCCACCCCGGCGCCGCAGATGAACACCGCCGACTACGTCGAGGTCTCCGGGTACCTGGACTCCTCTGCGAACAGCTTTTTGCTGCGCCAGATCGCTGCCTCCCAGGACGCCAGCTCCGCAGTTCTGATCGTGCGGCTGGACTCCCCGGGAGCGGTCGATGCCTCGGTAGGTCCGGTGCTTCATGCTATGCGGGAGTCGACGGTGCCGATCCTGGTATGGGTGGCTCCCGGCGATGCCCAGGCCGGTTCGGCTGCCGCGGCCCTGGCGCTGGCGGCCCACCGGGCGGTGATGGCCCCCGAGGCGACGATCGGCCCCGCCCATCCGTTCGATCTGCGTGACTTCGACGGCAACGGCGCCGGGGACGAGAATGCCACCCGGTCCGCCATCTCCGATGTGGCGGCCGGCAGGGACCGGGCGCTGCCGGGTGGGGCGGTGGAC
>DATLGP010000111.1:0-8213 GCA_035540395.1 Actinomycetota bacterium | reverse complement strand
GCAGACTGGTCGGCCGTCTTTTGCATCTCCCGGTGGCTGCCGTAAAGCGTGAAGAGCATCACGCCCCCGGCCGAGAGCATCAGGAGGACCGACATGACGACAGCCACGATGACAAGGACGGCGCCCCTCTCATCGTGGACTCGGTTCTTCATACTGTGGTTCCCCCCTTCTTGGACAAAAATGGGTGAGACTGGTCGAGCCTTGCTAAAAGGCTGGAACTGGAACTGTTGTTGCGGTGATGGGTGGGTTTATGAACCAACCGAGATCCGGCCGATCCCGAAGTGCGTTTCGGGGCCGACCGGATCGTGGGTGGACTTGTGGACTGGGGCTTAGGTGGTGCCGCCGCCGCTGCCGGGGGTGGCGTTGACCAGAGCGACCCGAACTGCTTCGAACATGGCGTTCAGACGGCCGCCCAGGGCGATGACAGTGACGATGATGGCCACTGCGATCAGGCCGACGAGCAGGCCGTACTCAACTGCGGCTGCGCCGTCCTCACGGTCCTTGAGCGAGCCCATGACCTTCTCAATCCAAAGCTGCAGTGCAACCATGTTCCACTTCCTTTCGTGTTTGTGCTGCTTCCAATGGTTCGAAACTTGTGCGTAGAGGTTCCGGTTTGCCGCTTCTGAGCCCTGGGGCGGTGCTTTTTGTTCCGGAACCCGTTTCTGCGACGCCATAGATATCGGCAACTTCGAAGATCGTTTAAGGGATTTCTTCAGAAAAGATTCCGGGACCCTAGGAGCGGCTCCTTGCCGAGGGCGGCCGCTTGGACGTTCGGCGAACCATTAGGTCGGCGGGGGCCAATAGACTGGCTGTTCGGATCCCTACCAAGGAGCACTGTTTATGGCCAAGACTGCGACCTTCGTTACCAGCAAGGGCAACATCAAGGTGAAACTGATTGCCGAGCACGCCCCAAAGACGGTTGACAATTTCGTCGGCCTGGCGACCGGCACCAAGGAGTGGACCCACCCCCGGACCGGGCAGAAGCACAGCGGGGAGTCGCTATATGCCGGCACCATCTTCCACCGGGTGATCCCCAACTTCATGATCCAGGGAGGCGACCCGCTGGGTACCGGCACCGGCGGCCCGGGGTACAAGTTCGAGGATGAGGTTAGCGGCGGGCCGTCCTTTGACGGACCCGGCTATCTGGCGATGGCAAACGCCGGACCGGGAACCAACGGCAGCCAGTTCTTCATCACCGTCGGCAACGCCTCATGGTTGACCGGCAAGCACACGATCTTCGGCAAGGTGGTGGAAGGCCAGGATGTCGCCGACGAGATCTCCCGGGTAGCCACCCGCGCGGGTGACCGTCCGTTCGAGGACATCGTCCTCGAGGAAGTAAAGATCGAGGACGAGTAACCCGTCATTGGGGCACGACCAGCTGCTCGAGCTTTTCGAGCAGCTCCTCGGTCCCCGCGGCCACCGTGATCTCACCGTGGGTGCGCGCCACACCGCCGGCATCGTTTACGAGAGCGATGCCGGCGCTGATGTCCCAGTGCTTGACGCCCTCTTCGTAGAACCCGTCCAGCCGGCCGCACGCCACCCAGGCCAGGTCAAGTGCGCACGAGCCGACCCGGCGAATGTCCCGGACCACAGGCAGCAGGTGGGCCAGGATTGCTGCCTGGCGGGCCCTGGTCTGGGCGCCGTAGGCGAAGCCGGTCCCGATCAGTGAGTCGGCCAGGTCGGTTTTTCGGCTGGGCGTGAGAACCGACGGATCGGCGAAGGTCTCGGACCGGCTGGGGTCGTGGATCACGCCCAGGCGCTCGGCTCCCTCCACTCCTATGGACACGCACCAGTGGGGAAAGCCGTAGGTGTAGTTGACCGTGCCGTCCAGCGGATCCACCACCCACTGGATGCCGCTCGTGCCCCGGTTCCCCGAGCCCTCCTCGGCCACTATCGAGTCATCGGGCCGCAGCCTGCGCAGCTTGTCGAAGATGTGTCGCTCCGCGGCCTTGTCCGCTTCGGTGACCGGGTCGGTGGGCGACGATTTGGCCGAGGTGCGCCCTCCGGTTCCCATGCTGAGCAGGATCTCGCCTGCTTCGGTTGCCAGTTCGACGGCCAGCGCCCGCAGCTGTTCGGTGAGCTCCATTCAGGAACGGTCCCCCAGGAACGCGAGGAGCACCTCGCGGTGGGGGTTGTCCACGTTCGAGTCCACCAGGACAATGCTCTGCCAGGTGCCGAGCGAGACCTCGCCGCCCTGTACGGGAAGGGTCAGCGTGGGCGAGATGAAGGCAGGGAGCACGTGGTCGGCCCCGTGGCCTGGGGAGCCGTGGGAGTGGACGTACCTGCGGTCCCTTGGCAGCAGGGCGTCCAGCCGGTTCCAAAGGTCGGCCTCGCTCCCGGAGCCCAGCTCCATCAGAACCAGGCCGGCGGTGGCATGCGGTACCGAGATGTTCAGCAGGCCGTCCCCTTCCCCCTGGACGAATTGCCGGGCCTGCGACGTCAGATCCACCAAGGCCCGACTGCGGCCGGTGTCGATGGAGAGCCGGGAGGTCTTCATGGTCGCCAGTCTAAAGCGCGCGCCCGGGGGTTGGGCGCCGGGCGGGACGCTGATCTAAGCTGGGGCATGGAGTACGTCCGGCTGGGTTCCACCGGGGTGATGGTCAGTCGCCTGTGCCTCGGCACGATGATGTTCGGGGAATGGGGCAATCCGGACCACGAGCAGGGAATCGAGGTCATCCACGCCGCCCTGGATGCCGGAATCAACTTCCTGGATACCGCCGACGTCTATTCGGCGGGAGAGTCCGAGGAGATCGTCGGCAAGGCACTCAAGAGCCGGAGCCGCGAGGACGTGGTCCTGGCCACCAAGTTTCACAATCCGATGGGAGAGGGCCCCAACGACCGGGGCAACTCCCGCAAGTACATCCTGCGGGCCGTGGAAGCGTCACTGCGCCGGCTGGACACCGATTACATCGACCTGTATCAGGTGCACCGGCCGGACCCGTTGACCGACGTGGCTGAGACCTTGTCAGCCCTCACCGACCTGGTGCGCCAGGGCAAGGTGCGCTACCTGGGTTCCACCACCTATCCCCCCGCAGAGCTGGTCGAGGCGCAATGGGTTGCTCGGGAGCGTCAACTCGAGCGATTCGTGTGCGAGCAGCCGCCCTACTCGATCCTGGTCAGGGAGATTGAGAGAGCGATGCTGCCGGCGGCCCAAAAGCACCAGATGGGGGTAATCGTGTGGAGTCCCCTGGCCGGCGGCTGGCTTTCCGGGAAGTTCCGTAAGGGCAAGCCGGTGGAAAAGACCGGCCGGGCCCGGCGGATCCCCGCCCGGTTCGACGAGAAGCTACCGGGCAACCAGCGCAAGTACGAGGTGATCGAGGAGCTGGTTGGCCTGGCGGACAAGGAAGGCATCTCACTGGTGGAGCTGGCGGTCGCCTGGACGCTCGAGCATCCTGCGGTCACCTCGGCGATCATCGGACCCCGAAACCTGGATCAATTGAACGGGCAGCTGAACGCGCCCGACATCGCGCTCTCCCCGGAAACCCTAGATGCAATCGATGAGCTCGTCCCGGCGGGTGTCACCCTCAACCCGGCCGACAACGGTTACGACCCGGTGTGGCTGCAGCCGCAGTACCGGCGCCGCTCTAGCCGGCAGCCCCCTCCGGGGTAGCCTCCAGACGCCCCCGGCTTGCCGGTTGCCGGACCGGGGCGGACGAGATCGAGCTGAAGAAGCTCAGGTAGGCCGATCCCATCAGGAGCGCGAAGGTGAGCAGGTCGGGCATGACCCTCATGGTTATAAGGATAGTGAGGTGGAACCCCACGCCCACTACGCAGGCGACCGGCCGTAGCCTGCGGTTCCAAAATGCCAGCCCTAGGAACAGTTCGGTCAGCACCGACCCTATGGCGGCCAGCGCGAAAAGCGCTGGAGGGATCGAATCCAAACCGGGAAGTCGAAGCTGATATCGCAGGACCAGGCCCGACAGGTACATCACATTCAGTTTCGCCACCGCCGCGAAAAGGTAGACGATGCTCACCTGTAGGCGGATGAGAACCACCGGCCAGGCCGGTATGGTCAGCGGCCGACCTTTGCGGCGCGAGTCGACGGAAACGGCGGCGCCGCTGTCGGCGAGTGTCAGCAGCACCGTCAGCAGGGCCATTAGGTACAGGTGGTTGGTGTAGAGCTGATGGTCGAGCGCGAGGGTGTATATCAGCAGGCCTGAGAGCACCGTCCCTGCAGGCCTAGTGTTCCATCCCACGCAAAAGGCGAGGGCTGCCAGCACCCAGATGCCCAGGAACAGACCGACGCCGGCGGCGGGAAGCGTTGGAAGGCCGGCGATTCGAGGTGCCGTGACCAGGCTGGGATCATGCAGCCTGTGCAGCAGGGGCATGACTTCCGAGACCTCGACGATTGCCGCAGCGCCGACCCCCAGCCGGGCCAGGCCGGTCGGACCGGCGGACGCCCGCCTGTCCGGGAGCTCCCTCAGCACGGCTAGCCGGCGCACGGAAACCTCTGAGCCGTCTCGGCCAACAGGTTGCTGGCCACCACCTCCGATGCATCTGGGACGATTCTGCAGAGATGGTCGGCGAGATACGGTCCGTAGTCGACGTCGTCCCGCTGGCGTACCGCGTGCTCGGCCAGGTCGATCGTACGTGCGTTCCCGTCGCTCGTGAGAACCTCGAAGCGGTTGCCCGCCAGGTCGGAGAACATCTGCCATCCGAAGGGATAGGTTCCCGGTTTCGTCAGCATGCTCAGCGGCACGAGGATTTGAACTGCCAGGAACAACCCGCAGAACCACAGGATTGACCAGCGCTTCCAAGGACGGCCGGAGCGGGGAGCCCTCGGTGGGCGATCTAGGTTGTCGGTTTTGAGGCTGGAGCACATAACGGCTACCCCCGACGACGGCCGGTCCCTACCGGCGCTCCTTACCTTTCGGCCGGTTTCCCTGGGGGCTTAAGTAGGAATTAATGGGCCGGTTCCCGCCGCTTAGCCGGAAGAATCCTCGAGCAGGTCCCGTACCGCCTGGCGCCTGACCTTGCCCGACTCGGTCCGGGGGACCTGCGAGGCGATCAGGATGGACTTGGGGGCTTTGTAGCCGGCGGTGTGCTGGGAAACGAAGCTCTTGAGCTCTCGGAGGGTGGGGGCCGCGCCGCCGGCCGGTACCACCAGGGCAGCGACCGCCTGGCCCCAGCGGTAGTCCGCGATACCGGCCACTGCGGCGTCGGCGAGCAGGGGATGCTTCTGGAGGATTTCTTCCACCTCGGTAGCCGATACCAGCTCGCCGCCGGTCAGGATCATGTCGTCGGTCCGGCCGAGCACCTCGAGCTTACCCTCCGGGCCGATGCGGCCCCGGTCGGCGGTATGAAGCCAGCCGCTCGAAATTGCCTCTGCGGTGAGGTCGGGCTGCAGGCGGTATCCGTCCATCAGTGTGGGACCGCGGACCAGGATCTGTTCATCCACCACCTTGATCTCGATCCCATCCAGGGGCATCCCGTCGAAGTTGCAGGCGCCGCAAGTCTCGGTCATTCCATAGGTCCGGACCAGGTTCACCCCGGCGGCTCGGCCCCGCTCGGCGATCTCGGGAGAGAGCCCGGCGCCCCCCACCAGCACTGCCGAGTACCGGGAGAGGTCGGCTTGCTCGTCCAGCAGCCGGATCAGGGTGGTCGGCACCAGCGAGATCAGGGTGGTTTCGTTCTCGGCGGCCACCGCGGTGACGTCGAAGTGGTCGTGGATCACCGGCTCGGTCCCCGCCAGACGGGAGCGGATCAGGATCCCGAGCCCTCCGATGTGGGTGAGCGGCAGGCAGCACAGCCAGCGTTGCCCCGGCCGGGTCCCCAGCCGGGAGGCGTAAGCCAGCGCCGATGCCTGCAGCGCGGCGTGCGACAGTTCCACCCCCTTCGGCGTCCCCGACGCTCCCGAGGTCAGCAGTACTACCGCGACCCTGTCGTCCACCGCCACCCCGCCGGCAAGCTCGGTAACGCCGGCCCCGTCCTCGATCGCATGGGGACGAAGCTGCTCGAGCAGCCGGTCCACCTCGGCTGGGGGGAGCAGCGGGTTGATGAGCAGCGCCGCTTCGCCCCGATCCCAAATCTCGGGCAGCCGGACGGCCAGGCGCCGGTTTGGGTACCGTAGGGCAAGAAGGCGGGTGTCGCTCATGCGGCTCCTCTAGACGGCCTCCAGGATAAGGTGCCTTCGTCTGATACGTTACTCTAACCATTCGAGCTATCACTCAGGAGTCGGTGCGCATGGGTCCAGAAGAAGCGGCAGAAAAGGCGGATGGGGAAGTTTTCGCCTGGGAGGCCTCCGGCGACTTCACCGATGTCATCTACGAGACCTTCGAAGGCATTGCCAAGATAACCATCAACCGCCCCGAGGTGCGCAACGCTTTCCGGCCGAAGACGGTCTTCGAGCTGATCGCGGCCTTCGACATGGCCCGCGACGACCCCGAGGTCGGCGTGGTCATCCTCACCGGCGCCGGGACTTTGGCCTTTTGCTCGGGAGGAGACCAGAAGGTCCGGGGGGGCGACGGCTACCAGGACGACCGCGGGGTCGGCCGGTTGAACGTCCTGGACCTGCAGGTCCAGATTCGCCGGCTGCCCAAGCCGGTCATCGCGATGGTGGCCGGCTACGCCATCGGCGGGGGGCACGTGCTTCATGTGGTGTGCGACCTGACCATTGCCGCCGACAACGCCCGCTTCGGCCAGACCGGCCCCCGGGTCGGCTCGTTCGACGGGGGCTACGGCGCCGGCCTGCTGGCCCGGATGGTGGGCCACAAGAAGGCTCGCGAGATCTGGTACCTGTGCGAGCAGTACGACGCGGAGGAGGCCCTGCAGATGGGACTGGTGAACAAGGTCGTACCGCTGGATGACCTGGAGCGCACCACGGTGGAGTGGTGCCGCAAGATCCTGCTCAAGAGCCCGCTGGCTCTGCGTTTGCTGAAGGCGTCGTTCAACGCCGACACCGACGGCCTGGCCGGAGTCCAACAGCTGGCCGGAGACGCCACGCTCCTTTACTACATGAGCGAGGAGGCGCAGGAGGGCCGGGACGCCTACCTGGAAAAGCGTGCTCCCCGGTTCGACAAGTTCCCCCGCCGGCCCTAAGGCGCGGAAGGAGCACCGCCATGGCCGACCGCAGGTACTGGATAGAAGCGGCCCGGCCCCGGACCCTGGTGGCCGGCATCGTCCCGGTGCTGGTGGGTACCGCGGCCGCAGGCAGGCTGTCGCCGCCCCGGTTTGCCGGCGCCCTGGTGGTGGCGGTGTTCATGCAGGTCGGTGTGAACTTCGCCAACGACTACTTCGACGCGGTAAAGGGCGTCGATACCGAACACCGTCTGGGTCCCCGGCGGCTCACCTCGGCCGGCCTGATCGCCCCGGCCTCGATGCGCAACGCAATGGTGTCCTCGTTCGCGGTGGCGCTGGCGGCCGGACTTGCCCTGTCGGCCGTTGCCGGGTGGGAGCTGGCAATAGTGGGGGCGGTCAGTCTGATCGCGGCGCTGGGCTACAGCGGAGGCCCCTATCCATACGGGTCGCGCGGGCTGGGGGAGGTGTTCGTCTTCTTGTTCTTCGGGGTCGTGGCGACGGTGGGGTCGGCGTACGTCCAGATCGAGCGGATCTCCGCCCTGGCGATCTGGGCATCGATCCCGGTCGGCTTCCTGGCCGCAGCGATCCTGGTGGCCAACAACCTGCGTGACATTCCCACCGATTCCCGTACAGGAAAGAAGACGCTTGCCGTGATCCTGGGGGATCCCCAGACCCGCACCGCCTTCAAGAGCCTGATAGTGGGGTCGTACCTTTCGCTTGGACTGATAGCGGTGTTCGGGGGCGGTTGGCTTGCCCTTCTCCCGGTACTGTCGGTCCCGCTGGCGGTCCCGGCCATGCGCCACGTCGCTACCGCCGGGGGGCGTGATCTGATCACGGTGCTGGTGGGGACCGCGAAACTGCAACTGGCCTTCGGCGTGCTGCTGGCAGTGGGCCTGTGGTGGTGAGCGGCCCCGGGATTGAAGGGGCTGCAGACCTGCCCGAGGAGGTCGTGTGGCGGTATTTCGACATTCCACTGAAGGTGCCGTTTCGCGGCCAGACCTCACGGCGGGGCGCGGTGGTCCGGGGTCCCTACGGGTGGGGCGAATGGTCCCCGTTTCCCGGCTACGCCGGCGGGTCTTGGCGGGCCGGCGAGAGGGCGGCGATATCGTCCGCGTTCGGGCCGTGGCCCGAGCCGGTACGGGACTGGATCCCGGTTTGGGTCACGGTGCCCGCGGTCGATCCGGGTGAAGCAGCTC
>DATLGP010000110.1:0-3961 GCA_035540395.1 Actinomycetota bacterium | reverse complement strand
CCGACAGGAGCTCGAGGCATCTCTCCACCAGCATCTCGGTCTCGGGACGGGGGACCAGAACGCCGGGTCCCACCTTCAAAGCCAACCGGCGAAATGCCTGCACCCCGGTTATGTACTGCAGGGGCCGTCCGGCGCACCTGGAGGCGACCATTTTGTCCAGCTCGGCGGCTTGCGCCATGGTCACCGGCTGCTCCAGCCCGGCATACAGGTCGCTGCGCCGCAGCTTCAGCAGATGGCCGAGCAGAATCTCCGCCTCGTTGCGGGCGCCGGATATCCCCGATCTCTGCAGGTCCGAGGTCACCTGGTCCAGCACTGCCCCGACCGTCTGTCCCATCCCGACCGTCTGTCCCATCCCGACCGTCTGTCCCATAAGGAGGTTATTCCCCGCTCAGCTGCTCGGCTCTCAGCTTCGTGATCAGAGCGTCGATGAACGGATCCAATCCCCCGCTCATCACCTCCGGAACGTTATGGACCGAGACCTTCACCCGGTGATCGGTCACCCGGTTTTGCGGAAAGTTGTAGGTACGGATCTTTTCGGAGCGGTCGACGCTTCGCACCTGTCCTTTTCGGGCGGCCGAGTCCTCTGCCGCCCGCCGGTCCAGCTCAGCCTGGTGAAGGCGTGCCCGCATGATCCGCAGCGCCTTGTCCCGGTTCTGCAGCTGCGACTTCTCGTCCTGGCAGCTGACCACCGTGCCCGTGGGAAGGTGGGTCAGCCTGACGGCGGAGTCGGTGGTGTTCACCGACTGGCCTCCCGGACCCGAGGAGCGGAACACGTCCCACTTCAAGTCCTTGTGATCGATCTGCACCTCGACCTCCTCGGCTTCCGGCATCACCACCACCCCGATGGCCGAGGTGTGCAAGCGCCCCTGCGATTCGGTCTCGGGAACCCGCTGTACCCGGTGCACACCTGCTTCGTGCTTCATGCGCGAGTAGGCCCCTTTGCCTTTGACCGCGAAGGTCACCTCCTTGAACCCGCCGACGTTCGATGGAGTGGAGGACAGGACCTCGGTCCTCCAGCCGCGACGGTCGGCGTAGCTCTCGTACATCTTGAAGACCTCCCCGGCGAACAGGGCCGATTCGTCGCCCCCCTCGCCGGCTTTCACCTCCACGATCACGTCCTTGTCGTCGGTGGGGTCCCTGGGGACCAGAAGAACCTTTAGCTCTTCTTCGAGCTTGTTTGCCAGGGCCTGCTGCTCCTCGATCTCAGCCGCGGCCATGTCCTTCATCTCGGGCTCCGAGGTCTCGTTGAGCAGCCTGCGGGCGGAGTCGACCTCATCGAGCGCGGCCTTCCATCTGCGGTAGGTCAGGACGGTGGGTTCGAGCTCGGCATTCTCCTTGCCCAGCTCCCTGAGCAAGTCCGGTTTCGAGTTCACCGCCGGGTCCATGAGGCGGGCCTGGACCTCCTGGTAGCGGGAATCTATCTCGCCGAGCCGGCCGAACAGCACTTCACTCAAGGATGCTCATCTCCGGTTCCATCTTCTTTCAGGACGCGCGAGCAGTACGGATTGTCCGGCTTCAGCTAAGCGGGTTCCACTCCCGGCAGGCGCTTCTCAGGGTGGAGCAGATCGGCGGTCTCGGCAGCCGGCTGCACTTCGTAAACCGTCGAGCTCGAGGGCTCCGCGACGTCCAACCGGTTGATCACCCCCTCCATCGCCTTGATGGCGACTTCGATCTGGTCGTGAGTGGGCGGGCGGGTGGTGATCTTTTGCAGGGCGAGCCCGGGCAGGCTGACCGTGCGAAAGATGATCGAGCGGTCGTTCTTGCCGGCTGCCCGGATTACCTCGTAGGACAGCCCGGCGACTACGGGGATCATCAGAACACGGGCGGCAAGCTTGTAGCCCAGCGCGGCGTCGGCCAGCAACAGGTCCGCGAGAAGGTGGCCGATGATCGCCACGAACATCACGATGAACAAGAAGTTGGTTCCGCACCTGACGTGGAGGGTGGAGTAGCGGTCGATAACCTCCGGCTCCATCGGGTCGTCGTTCTCGTAGGCGTAGATCGTCTTGTGCTCGGCGCCGTGGTACTGGAAGACCCGCCTGATGTCGGGCACCAGCGAGATCAAAAGGATGTATCCCAGAAAGAAGGTGATCCGGATGCCGCCTTCTATGAGGTTTTGAAAGAAGTCGCCCTCGACACCTATCCGGTTGCCGCCCCACTTGGAGATAAAGGCGGGAATGGTGACGAACAGACCGAGGATGAGAACCATCCCGATTCCGAGGCTGGCGTTCATGGCCTTTTCGACCTTGGCGATGTCTTCGGGGGTGTCGTCCTCCTCCTCCACGGCATACGACCCGGAGATCTTGAGCGCCTTGAATCCCAGGTTCAAAGATTCGACGAGGGTCCAGACTCCGCGCAGGAGGGGCTTGCGGGTCCACTTGTGTTCGGATGCGTACTTGGGAAGCGGAAAGGCGTGCACGGCGATCTCTTGGTTGGGCTTGCGGACGGCCACAGCCCAGCTCTTCGGCCCGCGCATCATCACGCCCTCCATGACGGCCTGACCGCCGATGGACGGCTTACTCGCCACCGGCCGGCCTCAACGAAGCGCAGAACCCGACGGTGCGCCCTCGGCTCAAGCGGGTCCTATTCAGCAGGGGGAGCGGCGCTGGCGCGTTTGCCGTATTTGCGCTCGAAACGCTCGATCCGACCGCCCGTGTCGACCATCTTCTGCTTGCCCGTGTAGAAGGGATGGCACTCGGAGCACAGCTCTGTGCGCATCTCGGACTTCGTCGACCTGGTCTCGAACGTGTTCCCGCAGGAACAGTGGACGGTGGCGATCTCGTAATCGGGGTGAATGCCCGTTTTCACATCTATCTCCTTAGATTCCTCTCAGTCGAGAGTATCACCGCCTTCAGTTCCGGGACCAGCGGAGGGCGGCTGGGCGGAAAAACGGGAACGGCAATCCCCGGTAGGGGCCGCAGTAACCCCCCGGTCGGAGGTAGGATTTAGCGATGGACGCCGAAGCGATACGCAAGGATTTCCCCATCCTTCACCAGCAGGTCAACGGCCACCCACTGGTATACCTCGACAACGGCGCCACCTCCCAGCGGCCCCTCGCAGTTATCGACGAGGTCAAGCGCTTCTACGAGGAGGACAACTCCAACGTCCATCGCTCGGTCCATACCCTCGGGCAGCGGGCGACGGTTCTTTTCGAAGGCGCCCGAACCAAGATTGCCCGGCTGATCGGAGCCCCCAGTGAACGGGGCGTCGTCTTCACCAAATCCGCCACCGAGGCGCTGAACCTGGTGGCCTACGCCTGGGGACGCCACCACCTGGCCCCCGGCGACGAGGTGCTGGTGTCCGAGATGGAGCACCACTCCAACATCGTGTCCTGGCAGCTGGCGTGCAAGGACACCGGCGCGGTCATCAGGCCCATTCCGGTTACCGAAGCGGGAACCCTTGACCTGGACGAATACCGGCGGCTTTTGTCGAACAAGACGAAGGTCGTAGCGGTTACCCAGGTGTCCAACGTGCTCGGGACCATCAACCCGATCGCCGAGATGGCCGCCGGCGCCCACGACGTGGGAGCCGTCGTGGTGTGCGACGGCGCGCAGGCGGTTCCCCACATGCAGGTGGACGTGAGCGAGCTGGACTGCGATTTCTACGTCGGGACCGGCCACAAGATGTGTGCCCCCACCGGCATTGGTTTTTTGTGGGGACGAGAGCGAATCCTCGAAGACATGGAGCCGTTTCACGGAGGAGGCGACATGATCCTGGACGTGTGGATCGACCACTCCACCTACAACGACATCCCCTACAAGTTCGAGGCGGGAACCCCGCCGATTGCCCAGGCGGTGGGCCTCGGTGCCGCCATCGACTACCTGAACGCCATCGGCTGGGATGCCATCCGCCGGCACGAGGTCGAAATCACGAGGTACGCCCTGGAGCGGCTGGCGGCCATCCCCGACATAACGGTCTACGGCCCGAAGGACGCCGCCAACAAGGCGGGACTGGTTTCGTTCAA
>DATLGP010000109.1:0-4188 GCA_035540395.1 Actinomycetota bacterium | reverse complement strand
CAGCCTGCGTCAGGGGGGCAACGGATGGACCCACGTGCTTCAGTTCTCCCCTCCCGGAATCTCCGGCGACTCGGGCTCGGGGGTCCTTGACGGCCAGGGCCGCGCATTCGGGGTCCTCAGCACCTACACCCCCCGCCGGGGTGTGAACGGCGCCGGCGACTTAAGCCGGATGCTGGATTACATGAGGGCTTCTGGATTCACGGACGTCAGCCTGGCGCAGGGAACCGAGCCCTTTGTCGCAACCGCCCAGCCCCGCCAGGATCTGGTGGGAGACCTGTTGAACGGGTTGCTCGGAGGGCTGCTGGGCCCGGCGAGATAGTCAGTCGCCTCACCCGACTCCGGGTCCACGCTCCTCCGGCGGGGCCGAACACCCTGGTTGCAAACTCATCGCGGTCGAAGGTCGGCATCACGGCATGTACCGAGTTTGCGATGGCACCGACGGATTGCCAGTTGAACAGATCCTTCAGCAGAAAGCGCGGTCCCGGCTCGGTCATTCCCGTAGAAGTGCGGCGAGCTCAAAGTGCATACCGTCCGGCTTCGTCCATCGGCCCCCCCATCGAAAGCCCCACTTCTCGAAGATGGCGACGATCCGGGGGTCCATCTTCGGCGTGCTTCCCTCGGGATTGTCGTATACGTTCAGGTCGATCGCCAGGCCCCAGGCGTGCTTGGACAAGGCGTGGTTGACGGGGTCCTTTTCGACAAACCGCGGCTGGTAGCAACGCCCCGCCTGCTCCGGCTTCAACAGGTGTGCCAGGCCCTGGCTTTGAATCTCCTCAAGCGCCGCCCGCAGCTGGGGGAGCATGACTTTGTGACACCGGACGTTGCCGATGATCGGCATCCGCTCGGTCGCCAGGTGTTCGCTGACCCACTTGCGGTCCTGGTTGATCGTGCCGTCGGGATTGACGGTGAAGCTGAAGCTGCCGATCGCCTTCTGGGCTGAGGCGCCTGTGAAGAAAGTCCGACCGGAGGGCGGCAGCATGCTTTCGAACCTGGCGCCGGGAACCGCCTTTTCGAGGTTCGTCGTGACCTCCCCGACGTTGGCCCCCTCGGCGATCCCCACCACCAGGAGGGTGGGTTTGCCCAGCTTCAGGCGTTCAGCCTGGTCCATGGACATGAGCACCCCGGCGAAACTCGGAGACCCATTGCTCGCCACTCCCCCGATCCTCAGGGTCCTTCGCCCTTCGGGAGCCTCGGCGGCGAGGGACTGGATCGGATTGCCCCCGAAGATCTGATATTCCTCGTTGGCAATAAAGCTCTCGAATCGGTTGAGCCCCTCCCAGACGAACCCGGCCTGCGCCGTCAACTCGGGGGCAAGAGGGCGAAATTCGTCCGGTCTGACCCCGGCGACGCTGACTTCGGTCTCGCCCTGGGGAGCCTCAACCTTCAGCTTGGACAACAACAGGCCTGCGGCCGCCGCTACTCCGGGGACCGCCCGCACCTGCTCGAGGATCTCGTCCGATACCCCGTCGGGAAGGTCGGCCTTGAGCGCAGGCCGAACCGTGGTCACATGTTCCGCGACCGGCTCCGGGGGCCCCGGCACAGACTCGGTCTGCGGCATGACCTGCGCCTCGGTCGATTCGGCCTCGCCGGTTACGAGAGCAAACACGGCGGTGGCGGCAATCGCGAGAATCAAAGCGAACAGAACGAAATCCGCCCGAGGTGTACGAAGCAGAAGGTCCCGGCGCACGGATAAATGCTAACCGGGGACGGAGCCTAGATCGGGAAAAACTTCTTCGGTTCCTCCGAGCCTCTCTCGAAGTAACCAGAGTGGCCGGTCGGATAATCCCCCGGACCCGCACCTGCCGCGGCCCCTGCGGGTACCGAGGCTGACGAACCTCCGCCTCCCGCGGGACCGACTAAGGTTCCACCCGAAGCGTCCCCCGGAGACACGTTGCGGAAAGCTACGCTGCCGTCGGGAGGGTGTGCGGCACGGAGTTGCGGCGTCAGTTGAAGCAGCTCTGTAATGTCGTCGAAGTCACCCAGCAGGAGGCGGGGATCGATGTATTCGCCGTTCAGCTTCGCCCCGAAGTGAAGGCCCGGCGACTCTCCCGGGTGCCCCTGTCCGCTGGCTCCTATGACCTGGCCCTGTGCAACCTGGTCTGTGCGGGAGACGTCGACCCGACTCAGGTACGAGTAGGTCGTCGAGATGCCTCGGCCATGCTGAATGGTGATGAAGAGACCGTCGCCGGCCACGGGACCGGCAAAACTGACTGTCCCCGCCCCCGACGCCATCACCGGCGTGCCGGGACGAACTCCGTAGTCGAGCCCCCGATGTCCGGCTCCGAACCGGTGGGCCGGTGCCTCGAACTCACGAACGACTTCGGCGACGACCGGGTGGATGAACGGTTTCTCCGCAGCGAATGCAGCGCCTGCGGCAGGGCCTGAAAGGCCTGTCATCGGCCCCAAAAGAAGGGTTAGGGCAGTTACGCCTGCCCAAAGCGACTTTGGATATCCCCGCATCCCAATTCTCCGCACCTGGGGAAGTGGCGACTGTGAGGAAGCTTGCTCACTGGACGAGTGGTTACGAAGGTAACAGACAGGTGTGACAACGACAGGGCCTGAACCCGGGGCCGGGGAAAAACTTCCTTCATTGCAGAGACTGTCGGACTTTAGTCCTCGGCGATTGCGACCGGCCCCGATCGCTGCAACACTCTGTCCAGGATGGTGGCAACGATCGAGACGCTCCGAAACACCCTAGAGCTCTGCTTGACGCCCCGAAACCCACGAAATTCAAGAGAGCGATAGGTGAGCGCCGCCCCCGCCGAATCCTCACTGCTGGCTTCCGACCCGCTGCTCGTCACCCGGTTACGCCGGTTCTCGCTTACCGCGGCCGCTGCTGCTGCGGCTGGGGGACTGGCGGTGCTGTTGGGGTGGGCGCTGGACATCGACGCCCTTAAGAGCGCGGGTCCCGGCCTGGAATCCATGAAGCCGAACGCCGCTGTCGGGTTCGTCCTGGTCGGCGTGGGATTGGCAGCAATCACCCCGACCGAACCTAGCTCTCGCCGTATCCGGGCCGGAGCCATTGCCTCCGGAGCGGCGGGCCTCATCGGACTGGCAACGCTTCTGCAGTACCTGCTGGGATGGGATCTCAGAATCGATCAGCTGCTGTTCGCCGACACCGCCGGCCCGTCCACGGTGCACCCCGGCCGTATGGCACCCACTACGGCCGCCGGCTTCTTGGCCCTCGCCGGCGCGCTGCTGCTGGGCGGCGCCGGCAGACACCGGGCAGCCGGCTTCCTCGCCTCCTTGGTAGGGCTGACATCGTTCATCGCGCTCCTCGGATACCTCTATCAGGTACCGGCCCTGTTCCGGGTCCCCGACCACAACGCCATGGCCATGCACACGGCGCTGATCTTCCTGCTCACCGCCCTGGGGGCGATGCTCGTACGCCCCGAGCGCCTGGCGATCTCCGCCCGCAATGCCGGCGGCACCCTGCTGAGGCGCCTGTTCCCGGCAATGGTGCTGACCATGGTCGTTCTCGGATGGATGCAGGTGAGGGCCCAGCGCAACGGTCTTACCGACTCGCCCACCGGGGCGTCGGTCCTCGTTGCCGTCCGAATTCTGATCCTCACCGGCCTCATCGCATGGACGGCGGCATCCCTGCGTAAGATCGAGTTGGGCCGGGTAGCGGCCGAGAGGGCGCTGAGAGACCTCAACCTCGAGCTCGAGGACCGGGTGCGGGCGCGCACCTCGGAACTGGCGGCAAGTGAGGAGCGATTTCGGCTGCTGGCGGAGACCGCGCCGGTTGGGATCATCCGCCACGACGCCAAGGGCCGCTGCACGTACGTGAACCAGCAGTGGTCGGCAATCACCGGACTGGCGGCGGAGCAGGCGATGGGCGACGGGTGGTCCGCCACCATCCAGCCCGAAGAGCGCGAGCGAGTGACCTCGGCGTGGGACGATGCGGCAGAATCCGGGTCGGACGTTCGCCTGCGCTACCGGGTTCGGGCACCCGACGGAGGTGACAGGTGGGTGGATTCCCTCGCAGTGGCCGTCAGGGACGGCGACGGGACCTCGGTCCGGGGATACGTCGGAACGCTAACCGACGTGAGCGCTCAGGTCGAAGCCACCAGGGCGATAGCCGAAGCACGGGACCGGGCGGTGGACGCCTCGAAGAGCAAGTCGGACTTTCTGGCCACGATGAGCCACGAGATCCGGACGCCGATGAACGGTGTTCTGGGTATGGCG
>DATLGP010000108.1:0-2091 GCA_035540395.1 Actinomycetota bacterium | reverse complement strand
TTCCCGGACGGGATACCGACCGATGAGCAGCACGGCAGCAATCAACCCTATCCGCCGGGGATGGACCCCAACGATCCCAACTCGACGATCCCCAACGCCAAGACGTCCACCGGTGCGTTCATTGAACGCCTGGGGCCCGAGACTGCCCATGACCCGTACAACGAGCCGGTGACTTCGCCGGATTCCTACTCTTGACCACCGTCGCGTGCCTTGGTCGGCTTGATGACCGCGTCAAAGGAGCCAGCCTGTTGTGACGCCAAACTACGATATCCGCCGACTCCAACCCGGCGACACGGAGTTGATAAAGGGTCTGCTGGCCACCTTTGGCGAAGCCTTCGATGAGGTGGATACCTACTGCGGAAACCAGCCTGGGACCGGCTATCTGAACCGGCTGCTCGGCAGCGATTGTTTCATCGCAGTGGCCGCGCTGAGCGGCGGAGAGGTCGTGGGAGGACTGGCTGCCTACGAGCTCAAAAAGTTCGAGCAACCGCGCAGCGAGATCTACGTTTACGATCTGGCCGTTGCCGAGGCACGCCGGCGCGAGGGGATCGCTACCGCGCTGTTTGACGAGCTCAAGGCAATAGCCGCCGAGCGGGGCGCCTACGTAATCTTTGTGCAGGCCGATGTGGGAGACGATCCCGCCATCGCCCTGTATACGAAGGTGGGAACCCGCGAGGACGTGGTGCACTTCGACATTCAGGTTCCCAACGACACGTCGTGAACCGGGACGGCTGGAAGCCGCTCAGCGCGGTGGCCGCCATGCACGAACGGGGTTCTGTCATGACCATCGACCGCAAGCTGCTCGGGGAGCAGGCAGGAGTGCTCAGCCCCGCCCACATGCGCGCGGTGGATGACGGACTGCGCTTGGTCCTCAGCCTATGACCGGCATCAGCAGCCGTACCAGCAGGAAAGGGCACGCTGGTGGAGAGGGCACGCTGGTGGAGAGGGCCTCAAGCGCAACGTACTATTCACCGCTCCCGGGCGCCGGTCCTGATCGCTGATCCGGCTGCGGCGCTTGGCATGATTGTGGTAGCAAAGTACGATAAAAGTATGAAAGGCAGAGACAGGCTCTCCGCGTCGGTCGATCCGCAACTGCTGGCCGCCGGGCACGCAGCGGTGGCCGACGGTCGTGCCGAAAGTCTGAGTGCCTGGGTCAACGACGCATTGAAGCTCAAGGCGGATCACGACCGTCGGATGGCCGCCCTCGATGCCTTTGTCGCAGCTTTCGAAGCCGAGCACGGTCAGATCACCGAGGACGAGATCGCAGAAGCGACCCGGCGGACCCGAGCCAGAGCCACCGTCGTGCGTGCCGCGCCGAGATCCGGGAAATCGCCGAAGAGCCAAGGACAGAAGGCTTAATGGGCCTGATTCTCGACGCCGGCGCCTTCGTAGCCGTCGAACGGGGAGATCGTGAGATCGCTGCGCTGGTGAAAAGGGAGCGGCTTGCCGGCCGGTCGCCGACCACCCATGGGGGAGTGGTTGGGCAGGTTTGGCGGGGAGGAGCCGGTCGTCAGGCTATGGTCGCCCGCCTGCTTGCCGGAATGGAAGTCCGATCACTCGATGCAGATCTCGGCAAACGCGCCGGTGTTCTTCTGGGCTTGAGCGGGGGAGCGGACGTGGTTGATGCCGCCCTGGTGTGCCTTGCTGTAGACGGAGACGAGATTCTGACCTCGGACCCCGAGGACCTGGTGGAGCTGGCCCGCAACGCAGGCGTCCACGTGGATCTGATTGCGATGCATTGACCGCCGCAACCTGCGGACGCCTGAGGTGGCAGGCCATATTAGAGTTAAAGCGCACCACGACAAGGAAGACCGCAGTGGACCAGTGCAGCCATCTCGACCAGATCCGCGAGGTGACCCCGTCGTCTCCGGGGTGCGAGGACTGCCTGGAGAAGTCCCGCCACGACTGGACCGATCTGCGCGTGTGCCAGACCTGCGGCCACGTTGCCTGCTGCGACAACTCCCCGGGCAGGCACGCCTCCAAGCACTTCCGCAAGGAAGGCCATCCGATTGTCCGTTCCTACGAGCCCGGAGAAAGTTGGTTCTGGTGTTACACGGACGAGGTGAGCTTCGAGATCGAGGACGCCCCGCC
>DATLGP010000107.1:0-2097 GCA_035540395.1 Actinomycetota bacterium | reverse complement strand
GGTTGCGGCGGACCCACCCGCGTTGCCCGAGCCCCAGGCTCCCGCTCCGGATGCAGCAGACCCTCCGGCCGAGCCCGGCCAGCCCCCGGGCCCGCAAGGCTAGGGCCCGGTAACGGGCCGGCGGAGCCACCCGGGGAGCCCCGTGCACGCCAGCAGCCAGAGGCCGGCCACCAGGCCAAGGCCTCCGAAGGCCCACGCGGCGAACAGGACCATGGCCGCCACCTCGGTCCCCAGGCCGGCAATGGAAGTCACCGTCGCCCTCGATGGCCCTTCTATGCGCTCCTGAAGCCGGGCTTCCACCACCACCAGGATCATCTGGTGCAGCGCATAGAAGATCGCTACCCCCACCAGCGCCACCGGTAGGGCAACGAGCGCCGTGGAGACCAGAACCACCAGTGCGGCGAAGAGAATCAGGGTAAGCGCACGGGCACCGAGCCGGTCGGCGCGGGACCCCAGGGCGGCCCCGGCGGCTCCGGCCAGCGGCATTGCCAGCACCGCGATGGGCACAATCGCCGTGGGAACCCCCCACGTTCGCGCCATGAGCGGGAAATACTCTTCGAGCCCGTCGAGTCCGGCCACCACCGCCGCCGCGATGACCGCCGCCCGAACTGCCGGTTGGGCCATCGCCTCGGAAAGCCCGCTTCGCAGGGTGCAAAGGTAGTCCTCCGTCTTGTGGGAACGGCCGGCAGCCCTGGCGGCTTCCGGAAGCCGGGTCGCCAGCAGCGAGGCAGACAAACAAACGCCGATGCTCACCCACCCGACCAGGCTGTACCCCCCCAACCAGTAAAGAAGCGCGGCAAGGCCTGCAGCCGGAATCTGCGACAAAAGTCCGATCGCGTTCACTGCCGAGTTCATGCGGAGGTAGTGGTCCTCGGCGTCGTAATCTGCGAGCCCTTCGTACAGCAACGCCTCGAACGCTCCGGAGGCCAAAGCTCCACCCAGTCCCCACAATACGAATCCCGCCGCGAAGGCGGAGAAGCCGGGGAGGGTCATCCAAAGCACATACCCCACCGCTTGAAGCAGGCCGGAGGCGACGAGCGCCTTTCGGCGCGAGAAGCGGTCTGCCAGCGCGCCCGAAGGGATTTCTGCGGCGAACCCCACGGTCGACCACAGGACGAACAACATCGAGATCTGCGGCTGGGACAGCCCCGCGTCCGCGAAGAGCAGGGCGTACAGCGCATACAGCGGGACGGTGTCGGAAAGGGTCGCCCAACCGACGGCAAGCCGGCTTAGCCGGCGCGCTTCGTCAGGTAGGGAACGTCAACCAAAGCGATATTGCATGCATAGAGAATATCGCGTTGCCGGGTCGGGTGAAGTGCCTGCCTGCTAGCCTTTGGCCAGTAGAGCACGGTCGATCAAAGGAGGCGCAGTGGGCGAGGATGACAAAGGTTTTGACCTCGAAGTTCCGGTCGTGGCCTCCCGGCGGGAGTTCTTCGAGCAGGAAGCGATTGTTGCCGGGCCGTCCGAGGAACTGAGCTCTGACCTCGAGCCGGACGAGGTAGCCGAAAGGCTGAAGAACATGCGGGAGGCCGCAGCCGAGCGAACCGCCGCCGCGGAAGCTCCGTCCGCGGACGGCCCGTCAGAAGATTGAGCTCCCGAGCGGTCTTTGAGGGAGTCGGCGTTGCCCTGATAACCCTCTTCGACGAGTCCGGCAACCTGGACGCCACCGGAACGGCGGACCACGCGGCCCGCCTGGTTGAGCTCGGGGTGAAGGCGGTGGTGGTTGCTGGAAGCACCGGGGAAGCCGCAGCCCTCTCCCTGCCGGAGCGTGCCGAGTTGATCAGGTCGGTCCGCGCCCGCATGGCTCCCGGCGGGCCCAAGCTGATTGCCGGCACCGGAGCGCCTTCCTCCCGGCAGGCGTCGGAGTACACCCGCTCCGCCGTCGACGAGGGCGCCGACGCCGTGCTGACGCTCTCGCCCCCGGGCGCTGAAGACCCCCGGCCCTACTACGAAACGGTTTCGGGGGCGGCCGCGGGTCTTCCACTTCTGGCCTATCACTGGCCGGCGATGGCACCCCCCGGGATCCCGGTGTCGGTTCTCGATGACCTGCCTTTAGCCGGCTGCAAGGACTCGTCCGGCGACGCCGACCGTCTCCTG
>DATLGP010000106.1:0-5373 GCA_035540395.1 Actinomycetota bacterium | reverse complement strand
GTCCAGAGGGAGGCTTTGCCTACATGCGCCCGTACGAAGTCATGATCATCCTCGACCCCACGCTGGACGACGAGACCGTCCGCAGCGAGGTCGACAAGGCTACCGACCTCATCAAGGCCCGCGGCGGGAACCCCGGCCGGGTCGAGCGGTGGGGCAAGCGCCGGCTGGCCTATGAGATCCGCAAGCACCGGGAGGGCAACTACGTGCTGGTGTCGGCCCAGGCCGAGCCGGAAACGATGTCCGCCCTCGACCGCCTGCTCACGCTGGCCGACGCCGTGCTGCGCCACAAGATCGTCCACCTGCCCGAGAAGGCCCTGGGCAAGCCCGCCCGGGCCCTCGGCACCGTCGGCCCCGATAATGGGGCCCCAACCAGCGAGCCGGCGGCCCCGACGCCTGCGCCCGCCGCTGTCGCCGCCGGGGCGGCGACCAACAACATCGCCGCCGCCGAATAGCGGCCCCCATGAACACTGATCAGGCGAACGGAGTGAGTCGATGAACGGAAACAGCGTCACCCTGGTGGGCAACATCACGAGAGACCCCGAGCTGCGGTTCACCGCCAGCGGCCAGGCCACCGCCACCTTCGGGCTGGCCGTGAACCGGGTCTGGAACGACCGCCAGACCAACGAGAAGAAGGAGGCGGTGTCGTTCTTCGACATCGTCTGCTGGCGGGAGATGGCGGAGAACGCCAGCGAGTCGCTGACCAAAGGGGCCCGGGTGGTCGTCACCGGCCGCCTGGAGCAGCGGTCCTGGGAGACCCCGGAGGGCGAGAAGCGCTCCAAGATCGAGGTCGTGGCCGACGAGGTCGGCCCCAGCCTGCGCTGGGCCACCGCGCAGGTGCAGAAGAACGACCGCCGCGGCCCGAGCGACGGCAGCGGCCAGCCGATGAACGGCGGCTACCGCCCGGTGTCCAACGCCGCCCCTGTCTCAGGCGCCCCTGCCTCAGGCGCCCCGGCGCCAACCTACGACTACGGAGACGAGCCTTTCTAGATGGTCACCCTCATCCTGCGGTCCGACGTGGACAACGTCGGCAAGAAGGGCGACGTCGTCGACGTGGCCGACGGTTTTGCCCGCAACTTCCTCATGGCCAAGGGCCTGGCCATCAAGGCCACCCCCGGCGCCGTGGCCCAGGCCACCGGCATGCGCCGGGCCCGGGCCGTCAAGGACGCCCGTGACCGGGAGTCGGCCGAGCAGGTCGCCCGGGTGCTGGTGACCAAGGTCATCCGCATCACCGGCCGGGCCGGCCCCGAGGGCCGCCTGTTCGGGTCGGTCACCACGGCCGATCTGGTGGCCGCGGTCCAGGAGCAGGCCGGCGTCACCCTGGAGCGCAAGCGGGTCCACCTCGAGGAGCCCATCAAGGCCCTCGGCAACCACGAGGTGCCGGTCCGCCTGCATCCCGAGGTCGAGTTCCGGCTGCCCGTGGAGGTTGTCCCAGCCTGAGGGTAAACTCGAACATGTGTTCGAACCCCCTCCTGCACAGGGAAATCCCGAGGTTGTTCCCCTAGCGACCAGCAGGCCTCACGCGAGAGCGTGAGCGGACAGATGGTCCAGTCGATCGAAGACGCCCGACGCCGCCAGCCGGGGGCGTCGGGCCGCCAGCAAGGGGCCTCCGCATCCCGGGTGCCCCCGCACAACCTCCAAGCTGAGGAGTCCCTGCTGGGGGCCATGCTTCTCAGCCGCGACGCCATCGTGGCCGCGGTGGAGGTCCAGCTCAGCGCGGACGATTTCTACAAGCCGGCCCATGGCCACGTCTTCGACGCCGTCACGTCACTCTACGCCCAGGGTGACCCCGCTGACCCGGTCACCGTCGCCGAGTCCCTGAGCCGGGCCGGCGTGCTGGAGGCCATCGGCGGGCCGGCCATCCTCATCGGCCTCCAGGCCGGCACGCCGTCCATCGGCAACGCCGGCCGCTACGCCCGCATCATCGAGGAGCACTCCCTGCTCCGCCGCCTGATCCGGGTGGCCGGCGACATCGCCGAGATGGGCTACAGCGTGCCGGAGGACGTCGCCAACGCGGTCGACGAGGCCGAGGCCATGATCTTCGACGTCGCCCAGCGCCGGGTCACCGACTCCATGGCCAACATCCGCGACCTCCTCTCGGCCCAGCTCGACCACCTCGAGGCCCTGTTCGAGCGCAACCAGGAGATCACCGGCGTCCCCACCGGCTTCATCGACCTCGATCGCCAGCTGGCCGGCCTCCAGCCCTCGAACCTGGTGATCATCGGGGGCAGGCCTGGGACGGGTAAGACCAGTTTTGCGCTCGGAATCGCCGCCAACGCCGCCCTGGAGGCCCGCACGCCCACGCTGATCTTCTCGCTGGAGATGAGCCACCGGGAGCTGACCCAGCGCATGCTGTGCTCCGAGGCCCGGGTCGACGCCACCCGCATGCGCAACGGCAAGCTGCTGGAGTCCGACTGGCCCAAGATCAGCCACGCCGTCGGCCGGCTGGGAGAGTCGCCCATCTTCATCGACGACAATCCCCACCTCACGATCATGGAGATCCGGGCCAAGGCCCGCCGGCTCAAGAGCCGCGAGGGCCTCGGCCTGATCATCATCGACTACATGCAGCTCATGAGCGGCCGCTCCAACGCCGAGAACCGCCAAGTCGAGATCTCCGAGATGTCCCGTGGCCTGAAGATCCTCGCCCGTGAGCTCAACGTCCCGGTGATCGCCCTCTCCCAGCTGTCCCGGAACCTGGAGGGCCGGGCCGACAAGCGCCCCATCCTGTCGGACCTGCGTGAATCCGGGTGCATGCCCGCCAGCACGCGACTACTCAGGGCCGACAACGGGGAAGACGTGTCGCTCGGCGAACTGGTCCTGTCCCAGGAACGGCCACTGGTGTGGTCGGTCGACGAGCACCAACGGCTGGTCCCCGCCCAGCTCGTCAACGCCTTTCCCTCAGGCATCAAGCCGGTGTTCAAGCTGCGGCTGGCCTCGGGTCGCAGCGTCGACGCCACGGCCAACCATCCCTTTCTCACCGTCGATGGCTGGACGAGGCTGGATGCGTTGCAGGCGGGTTCGTTCATTGCCGTGCCACGCCGACTTCCGCCGCCTGCGCGCCCGGGAACCGGGTGGTCCAACGACGAGTTGGCGCTTCTCGGCCACCTGATCGGGGACGGCTCCATTGGGCCTGCGTTCAAGTACGCAACCGCCGACCCCGCCAACAAGCAGCACGTGGAGGACCTCGTCCGGCGCCTTTTCGGCATCGAAACCGACTGCCAGAAGCTGGGCGACACCTGGGAGCTCTGGTTTCCAAGCCCTTACCACCTCACCCACGGCGTGAGGCACCCGATGCGGAACTGGCTCGAGCCGCATGGTCTATGGAACTCGCGCTCATGGACGAAGTTCGTCCCACCATCGGTGTTCGGTCTCCCTGACGACCAGGTTGCCCACTTCCTCCACCATCTTTGGGCTACTGATGGCTCGATAACCATTGGCAACAACAAGCATGGGCCGCTCGTTCGAACGTACTACTCGACAACCAGCAAACGCCTTGCTCTCGACGTCCAACGGCTCTTGTTGCGGCTTGGAGTGAGATCGACGATCGGAAGCTCCAAGAAGCGACGGACCGGACGGCCTGAAGGGGGCATCCAGTATTACCGCGAGGCTTACAGCGTACGGCTTCAAGGCGCCGCGAATCAGGCTCGGTTTCTTCGGGTAGTCGGATGTCACGGGAAGCGTGGTGCCTGCATACCCGACGCCTTGGCTATCCTTGATGGAATCAAGGCGCATCCGAATGCCGATCTGGTGCCCTCGCGGGTGGCCGCGAAGATTGCCCAAGCAGCCCAAACAGCAGGGTTCTCGCACCGCCAGATCGCCGAGGGACTCGGCGAGAGATACTGCGGGAGCTACTTGCTCGGCACTGAGGATCGGCCTCGTCGCTTCTCACGGGCTCGACTGGCATCTATTGCTGAACTGTTAGGCTCGGAAGAGCTAAAAGACATAGCCTCCTCAGACTTGCACTGGGACCGAATTGTCGAGGTCTCATTCTTGGGCGAAAGGCCGACCTTCGATGTGACTATCGAAGGTACAAGCAACTTTATCGCCGATGGCGTCGTGGCGCATAATTCTTTGGAGCAAGATGCTGACGTAGTTATTTTCCTTTATCGTGACGAGGTATACAACCGCGATACTCCCGACCGCGGCACCGCAGAAGTCATCGTGGCCAAGCATCGTAATGGCCCCATCGGCGTCACCCACCTCGCCTTCCTCGACCACTACACCCGCTTTGCCAACATGGCCAGGGTCTAGAAGCGCCGCTGTAGGGACGCGGTGAAGATGATCAGTAGCGCGCCCAACATGATCATGAAGTGATCACTCGTTGACAGGAAGATGATCAGGGAGTGCCGCGTCGGGCCACGGAGGGGCCGCCCGGCGCACAGCGCTCCGTGCCCGAAGGGGCTGCTTTGAAGGGCGGCGCGGCCAAGAGCGATACCGGTCACCTTCGCTCCGCGCCACCCTGTGCAGGATCCGGCGTTATGCAACCGACGCCGGGTCTCCCTGCTCGGCAGGCGCCTAGCCCTTGGTACCGTCCTACCGTGAGGAGCGCGCACGGATAATGGGGAGGCTTCGCTTCCGTGACGCGCCGCACCCGCTGCGAGAATGCTTCGCGGTGTTGGCGGTCACCTGGGTGGCTGGCTTCGTCCTCGTGCCATTCACAGAGGGGCTCGCCTTGCGTATTTCGAGCTTCATCATGGGCGCGGCAGCTGTACTTGTCGGTTTGCTGCTTATGACGAACTTCAAGGGGGCCGCCGACTTTTACTCGGCGCTTTCGAAGCGGAAGACGGCGACTCGGGATCGATTACTCCAATTACGTCCTTCTTGAACCCCGGTTTATCCGCATCGGCGGGATCATGTTTGTGTTCATCGGGTTGATCTTTGCCGCAGGCGCTGCGACTGGCCCCATATGATCAGAGAGTTCGTGGGCACCCGCGGGTGAGCGGTACGTGCCGTGGTGCATCGGTCGGGCGACGCGCCAATCCGACCGGGATCGACGGTGCCCGGTCTTACCGCTCGATCATCCGGCCCTCCCCGCGTAGATCCGGCATCATCGGCGGGTGAACGAGCGAACGACGTACGTGGTCGAAAAGGAGATCACTGCCCGGGACGAGGCCACCAGGGCATGCGTTGCGGTACTCGATGTCCTTCGGCCCTCGCTCCGGTTTGGGATTGTTGACGCGTACTCGGACTACCGCGACCAGCTGCCGCCCGACATCGCAGAAGCGGAGCGATGGCTGCGGCAGAGGGGGTCCGATCGGCGCTCTGGTGATCCAGGCATGGCCGTCGAGGTACCCGTGTCCGACGACGGATGGGAAGTGCTGTGCCGGTATGCCCCGTGGTCAATCCACGTGGAGCTGTATGGCGACGGCCCTTCAC
>DATLGP010000105.1:0-1508 GCA_035540395.1 Actinomycetota bacterium | reverse complement strand
CACCGAGCAGCAGCTTCAGGACCAGATCGCTTTGACCCGCAAGGGCAAGCCGGATCTGCGCCGGATGCGATCGGCCGCTCGCAACATCGTCCCCGCCTCCACCGGAGCCGCCAAGGCCCTCTCGCTGGTGATTCCCGAGCTGAAGGGCAAGCTGGATGGCATGGCGATGCGGGTGCCGGTCCCCGACGGCAGCGTGACCGACCTGGTATGCGTCCTGGACCGTGAGGTGACCGTCGACGAGGTGAACGACGCCTACAAGAAAGCCGCAGAGCAGGACAACTGGAAGGGCCGCCTGGTCTACACCGAGGACGCGATCGTCTCCGGCGACATCGTCGGTAACCCGGCTTCGTGCATCATCGACGGGCTCTCCACCATGGCATCCGGCAACATGGTCAAGGTGATCGGCTGGTACGACAACGAGTGGGGTTACAGCAACCGCCTCGTGGACCTGGCGGCAAAGGTGGGCGCTTGAAGCTTGCCTCTTTGGACGACCTCGAGGTAAACGGCAAGCGGGTGCTGGTGAGGGTGGACTTCAACGTCCCTCTCAAGGAGGGCAGGGTGGTGGACCCCATGCGCATCAACGCCGCGCTACCCACCATCCGCCGCCTGTTGGACGAGGGAGCCACGGTGATCCTCTGCTCGCACCTGGGGCGTCCCAAAGGCCAGGTTGACCCGAAGTACTCGCTCGAGCCGGTCGCCCGCGCGCTGGCCGACATGCTGGGCAAGCCGGTGCGGCTGACTGAGGGTGCAAACGGCCCGCCCGAGGACCTGGAGGGCATGGCCCCCGGCGATGTCGCACTGCTCCAGAACCTGCGCTACGACCCCCGGGAAGAGGGGAACGACCCGGCTTTCTCGCAGGAGCTCGCCTCACTGGCCGACTCCTATGTGTGCGACGCGTTCGGCGCGGTTCACCGGGCCCACGCCTCGGTAGCCGGGGTCCCGCTGCTGCTTCCCGGCGCGGCCGGGCTTTTGCTTCACAAAGAGGTCGAGGTGCTGTCCACCCTCCTGGAGAGCCCCAAGAGGCCCTTCGTGGTGGTGCTGGGCGGCTCCAAGGTGTCGGACAAGCTGGGCATCGTGAAGAACCTGCTGGGCAGGGCCGACAGCATCCTGATCGGCGGGGCGATGGCCAACACCTTCCTGGCAGCCCAGGGCCACGACGTGGGCAACTCCCGCATCGAGGCCGACCGCCTGGACGAGGTCAAAGCCGTACTGGCGGACGCCGAGAAGGCCGGCGTGAAGATGGGCCTGCCGACCGACGTGGTGGTAGCCAAGGAATTCTCGGAGAACGCCTCCGGAACTGCGGTCCCGGTCGACCAGATTCCCGGGAAGTCGATGGCCCTGGACATCGGCCCGGCCACCGTGAAGGCGTTCGGCGAGGCGATCAACGGCGCCGAGACCATCTTGTGGAACGGTCCGATGGGCGTCTTCGAATGGCCTGCTTTCGAGGCCGGCACCCGCGAGGTGGCCAAGCTGGTGGCGGGCGCCAAAGCGTTCACGGTGGTGGGCGG
>DATLGP010000104.1:0-2625 GCA_035540395.1 Actinomycetota bacterium | reverse complement strand
GGCGTCCACCACCCGCCGGTCCATCAGGGAGAAGTCGCCGGCGTCCACCGGGATCTTCACGTACGAGGCGGCCCGGAACACCCGGTAAAACGCCTTGTAGGCCAGCTGGAGGACCTTTGTCGCCTCTCTTTTCACCCGGATCCCGTAGACGACGTCGAAACCCTCGACCCATTTTTCGTAGAAGGTCTCGATCAGCTCCGGCGGGTCCTGCAGATCGCCGTCCAGAAGCACCACGGCATCGCCGGAGGCCAGCCGCATCCCGCTGGTGAAGGCGCTCTGGGAGCCGTAGTTGCGGGTGTGGTTGATCACGGTCACGCGTCGATCCCGGGCGGCCAGCTCGGTGAGGACCTCCCGGGCATTGTCGGGACTGGCGTCGTTGACGAAGATGATCTCGTAGTCCACGCCGATCCTGGTGAACACCGCGGTGAGTCGCTCGTGCATCTGCGGGACCGCCGGAGCGTCCCGGTAGCAGGCGATTACCGCGCTGATCTTCTTTGGAGCGAGTGGGTCCATCACCTCGCCGCCGGCGCCGCTTCCTCCAGGGCCCTCAGTGCAGATTGCACGACACCGTCGGCGGACAGCCCGAAGCGGCCGGACATGTATGCGCTGCCGCCGACCAGCCCGTGCGGGGTCTCGGTGACGCCGCACCTGGACAGCCGGCACCCCAGGCCGTTCTCAGCGATGGTTTCCGCGGCCAGCGAGCCGAGGGCGCCGTTCACGTAGTGCGCTTCGACCGTGAGCGCCACCGGCACGCCGGTCAGCGCCTCCACCAGGTCTTTCGACGGTGCAGGGTTCAGCGACGAGACCACCAGAACCTGAGCCTCGATGCCCAGCTCCGCCAGCTTCTCGGCGGCGGCTGCACAGTCGCAAGCCATACTGCCGGCGGCGATCAGGGTCAGGTCCTTGCCCTCCCGCACCCGTTCGGTGCGGCCGAGGCGGAAGCTGCCGCCGAGGCCGGCCAGGATCCGGCCGTCGTCCTTGCCGATCCGGTAGTAGACGGGACCGGCCAGGTTGTAGGTGGACCGCAGGGCGGCGGCCGCCTGGGCCTGGTCGGCGGGGACCACAACGGTGATGCCCGGCTGGATCCGCATGACCCCGAGGTCCTCCAGCCCGTAATGCGTCAGCCCGGCGGTGCCGTAATCGAAGCCTCCCCCGATTCCGACGATCCTTACCGGCAACTGGTGGGCGATGGGGCCGTTGCGAACGAACTCGTAGGTCCGCAGGCTGGCGAAGGTCACGATCGAGTAGACGAACGGTATGTATCCGGCCTCGGCCATCCCGGTAGCCAGGCCCACCATGTTCTGCTCCGCCACGCCGACGTTGTAGAAGCGGTCGGGAAACTCCTCTGCAAACGGCTCCACCACGGTGAAACCCAGGTCGCCGGTAAGCAGGACCACCTTGGGGTCCTCGCGGGCGATCTCCACCAAGGTCCTGATGAATGAGCCCCTCACGACCCGGCCTCGACCTCGGCGACCGCCTGCGCATACTGGTCCTCGGACATCGGCATGTAGTGCCACTTGATCAGGCTCTGCATGTAGCTGACCCCCTTGCCGAAGATCGTCCGGGCGATGAGCATGTGCGGCCGGCCGGACTCGGTGTCCAGGGAATCGATGGTCTTGGCCAGCGCCGAAATGTCGTGGCCGTCCACCTCGTGGACGTCCCAGTTGAACCCCTGCCAGTGGGCGTGCATAGGGGAAAGGTCGACCACATCCTTGGTGTATCCCAGAGCCTGCTGGCCGTTCAGGTCGATGATGGCAATCAGGTTGCCCAGCCTGTGGTGGCCGGCGAACATGGCCGCCTCCCAGACCGAGCCCTCGTTGCACTCGGCGTCGCTCATCAAAACGAACACCCGCCGGCTGGAACCCTGCATGCGGGCGGCCAGGGCGGCACCGGCACCCAGTGACAGCCCGTGGCCCAGCGAACCGGTGGTGAAGTCGATACCGCTCAGGTCCCGTTCGGGATGGACGCCGAGCAGGCTCCCGTCACCGCAGTAGGTGTCCAGCTGCTCTTTGGGCATCCAACCGACCAGCGCGAGCGCCGAGAAGAGCGCCAGCGCGGCGTGGCCTTTGGAGAGCACCAGCCGGTCCCGCTCGTGGTCGTCCGGCGAAGGAAGATTCATCGCGCCGCCGTAGAGGGCGGCGATGATGTCGGCAACCGACAATGCCGAGCCGATATGGCCGACGTGGGCCCGCCGGGACTGCTCCAGGATGGCCAAGCGGATCTGTTGAGCCATTCGCTCGGCAGGGGTCTCGAGATTAAGCTGGGCGCCATGAGAGTCGAGGACGGCAGGGCCCAGGTCCTGCTCGATCGCTGTATTGGCCGCAGTTTCACTCACTTGTTGCTCCCATCGTGCTCCCGGCCGTCCTCTAGACACCCTGACAGCCGGAAGGGTCGGAGGCCAATTGCCCCACAGACCGGGTAATTCTAAGCGCATGGAGCCCCGCGGCCCCCGGCACACGCCGCCGAGGGTCCACCCCCCGAACGCCGGAGCAGCCTGGTGAAGCGGGTGGTACTGACCGGGGGCGCCGGGTTCGTGGGCGCCAACCTGACCAGGATGCTCCTGGATGAGGGGCACGAGGTTCAACTTCTGGTACGCCCGGGCTCGGACCTTTGGCGCCTGGAGGA
>DATLGP010000103.1:0-6383 GCA_035540395.1 Actinomycetota bacterium | reverse complement strand
ATGCAAAGCAAAGTCGAGGCCGCAAAGCGCCGCCTGGCCTCCGGAGGCACTGCCGACCCCGGTCCCATGGAAGAGGTCCACCCCCCCGACGAGCTGCGCCAGGTATTTCGCAGGTTCCGGCGCCTGCTGGGCGCCGCGGGCAACCCGGGAACGATCGAGATCGACGGGGCGTTGCGAGCCGGCTGGATCATCTCGTCCGGAACCGTCGAGGGGCACGGGGATGAGGTCTTCCACGTGGTGATGCTCACCAACGGCGCTCTCCACTATTTCAGCGGGGAAGTCACCGAAGAGCCAGTCGAACTCACTGCCAAGTGGTTTCTCGGCGACAGCATCCCGGCTCTGGAGGCCAAGATCCCCGATACCCTCGCCGGCATCATGGCAGCCCATGACATCGACTGGGAAGACTCAGGCCCCTCTCTGTCGCCGGAGGCGCTTGCGCCGTGATTGGCCCTCGGCTCCTGGGGTAAGGTCGATATAGAGCCACTGCGCCGCCCGGCGCTTAGGCACCTCCCGCCGGGCGAGCGCTCATCGGCAGGACTGGCGCCCGCCATCATCGCTTGATAGTACGTCCGACCGTGTCTTGACACCATGTCCGGACGATAGGAGTTGATCCCATGAGCGAACAAAAGAAATCTTTCTGGTCAACGCTTCCCGGAATAATCACGGGCCTGGCGAGCATACTGACCGCCACGGTGGCGCTCGTCGGGATCTTCATGAACTTCGGTCCGGGCAGCAACGACAACGGCGAGCCGGGCGAGTCCCCCTCGCCCACTGCCACAGGCACCGCCTTTCCACGCGGAACCGGCCCGGGCGGCACCGGCACCGCGGGAGGCGCCCCCCAGGCGGTAATAGCGCCCAGGAACATAGACTTCGGCCGGCTGGGATCCGGAAGGACCGCGACGGACACCGTGACTGTGGCAAATAGTGGGAGCGAGTTCCTGGTCATCGAGCGGACGGCGATCACCGGACGGGACGACCTGTTCTCGGTAGACGCCGCGGAGTGTCTGGTCCCCACCGGGATCGAGCCCGGTTCCAACTGCGAGATCAGGGTGACCTTCAGCCCGCGCTCCCCCGGCAGTTACGCCGGCGTGCTCGAAATCACCCACTCCGGGCCGGGCAGCCCCAATCAGGTGGCTTTGGCGGGTGAGGGAGCTCTGCTGGGAATCTAGAGTCCCCGGCTTTCCTGAGCCACCGAATCCAGGACCGCCAGTATTTCGTCACCGAAGTTCTCCAGTTTGGCCGGGCCCACACCCTTGATTCGCGCGAGGTCGCCGAGCGTCCGGGCATCCGAGGCGGCTATGGCTTCCAGCGTTGAGTCGTGGAACACGGTGTAGGCGGGCCGGCCCTCGGCGCGAGCCTTCTCCAGGCGCCACGCCCGTAGCATCTTGGCGGCCCGCTCGGCCTGGGGGTTGTCCGCCGGCGACGGGGATTCGGCGCCGGCCGCCTGCGTCGCTCTCTCAGCGGTCACCGGCGTCCGGTCCGGCTGCCACTCGGAAAACAGTTCGTCCACAAACGGCGATTCCGGGACGCCCGCGACCACCGTGCTGCTCAGCCGGCATCGGGTAAGCGCGACATGGAAAACCCGCCGCTCCTCCTCGACGTCGAAGGCCAGACGGTGGGGAATCAGGCCTGCCGTCGCGTTGTGCACCACCACGTGATCCCATTCCCGGCCCTTCACGGCGTGGATGGTGGCCAGCGTTACCCCATAGGGATCACCGGGGGTGTTCAGGCCGTCCCGCAGCCATTCCTCGAACCCGTGGGGATCCGGGTGCACGGCACCCAGGGCAATCAGGGCATCCAGGTCGTCGGTCTGGGGGGACCGGTCAAGCCGGCGGTGCTCGTTGTCGAGAGCGGAGATGGCGGCCGCCAGCCCGATCTCGTCCCGGAGAAACCGCAGAATCACGTCGGTCCTGCCTTCGCGGGCGACTGCAATCAGACGTTCGAGGTCGTCTGCATAACTATTCACTTTCATGCCGTCCCGCTCCCCCAGCCTCCCGGCCAGATAGCGCAACCGGTCCACCGAGCGCTGCTCGGACATCCACTCGATAACCTTCGGCGACAGTGCCCTGGGCGGGCGCCTGGCCGTGAACACGACGTCGGGGGCTCGCAGCTTTTGCGGATTGGTGGCCAGCTTTAGCCAACCCAGGGCCGCACGAGCGCCGGTTCGTTCAAGAAACCGGCCGTCAACCGCTCGATTGACCGGGATGCCGCACTCGAGCAGCGATAGCTGAACCGGCGCCAGCGAGCTGTTCACCCGGGTAAGCACCGCAATCGAAGCCGGATCGTCCCCTTCGTCCAGCTTGGAACGAACGGAGGCTACCGTGACCGCCACCGGATCCTCGGTGATTTCGGTGGTCAGGCCGGGGTACTCGGCGCCCACCTCGTCCGGATCCTTGTCCGGCGGGCTGACGATGGCCTTGTGAACTCTCCGGCGGTTGTGCGTCAACAAGGTGCGGGCGGCTTCTGTCACCGCCGCCGGACACCGGTAGTTGACTTGCAGCAGATGGCTCCCCGACCCAGGGAAGTAGGAACCGAAATCGATCAGCCAGCCCGGAGTGGCTCCGGCGTAGCCGTAGATGGTTTGGTCATCGTCGCCCACGCCGAATACCGAGCCCTCCGGCCCCGCCAGCAGACGAATTAGCAACAGGTGGGCCGGCGTCAGGTCCTGAAACTCGTCCACGAGCATTACCCGGCAGGCGAGCCGGGCCCGGTGCCGGAGCTGCGGGTTGGTCAGCAGGACCTCGATGGCCCGGTAGATCTGCTCGTCGAAGTCCACCACCCGCCGCTCCTCGAGCACCCTCCGGTAGCGGTGGAACACCTCGGCCAGGCCGTCGACGTCGCCCTGGAACTCCGCCTCCACCCGCTCCGGAGAACCCAACCCAAGCCTCACGGCGGATAGCGCTTCGATCCATGCCGCCGCCGGATCGGTGTTCGTCCGGCGGGGGAATGAAACCAGGTCCTCGAGGATCCGCCTGACTGCGGATTCGTCGATGGTCTCGACGGATCTGCCCGAGCCAAACCGCCCCGAACCGCTGAGGATGGCCAGGCCGAGCGAGTTCAACGTCCTGATCTGAAGACCCGGCAGGTCCGTTGTGCGCTCCTTCATCTCCTCGGCTGCCCGCTTGTTGAAAGCCACCAGACAGAGGGCCTCGGCGGGAACGCGCCACCCCTTCAGCAGATGGCGGGCCCGTTCGGTAAGGACCCGGGTTTTCCCGGATCCGGCCGGCGCAAGGATGCGGGCGGAACCGCCGGAATGGGTTACCGCCGCCTGCTGGTCCGGCGCCAGTTCCGACGGACTGACGTTGGTATGCAGCGGCGTCAGCCGGCCGTGCTCCACGGTCACCCTGGGCACCACGGCCGACCCCGCAAACCCGGGGGCGGCAGCCAGGTATGAAAGCGGTCCCCCGTCGACAAGTGCCGGACGACCGTCGGGAAGCAGCACGTCGGCCGGGCCTCCGGAAAGCGCGCCGGCGCCGAGGGCCGCCGCCGACCATCTCCAGCCGGGCTCGCCTTCACCCCGGCCGTCCAGGGCGTTCGAGAGGGCGGCATGTCTGAGGCGCTCACCGGGGAACGAAAAGTCCGGAGACAGCGACCAGGCCGGCGAACTCTCCGTTTCCAACCCGGTCGGCTCCCAGTCCGGGTTCACCTCGATCACCAGGGGGCTGCGGGCGTAGAACGCGGATTCGACCTCCTCCAGCACGCCGTTCGCCGGCGCCGCATTCGACAGCTTTACCCGCGGCCGTCCCTTCCACGGCTCGGGAACCGGTGCACCGGGCGACACCAGGAGGGATCTCCCCAGGAAAGGCGCCGGCCGGCCCGGGCTGACCCATTCGGGATGAATACCCGCACTCGCCGGTATCCGGGTGTTGGGAGCGTCGGCCCAGGATCCGCCTTCGGTCCCGGCATCCTCGGCGCCGGGGGGCGCGCTCGGCTGGGCGGCGCTCCAGCACGCGCGCACCCCGGCGGCGTCGGCATGCGTGTCTCCACAGTATTGACAACGGATCGCCACCGGTCCCCCCAGGATTGCTCGTGATGCGAGGATAACCGGGGGTGCCGACAGGAGAGCTACTCCGCCTCGAACTCTTCGATCATGCCGCGTTGCCAGTGCGCCTCCCGGCCCGTCTTCATGACACAAATCATCACGTACCGGCCCGTAATCAGGTCTGCGGTGGCAACGGCCGAGGTTTCCGGAGCGGCATGTCCTCCGACCACCAGTTCGGCCTCCTGCTCGTGCACTCCCCTGCTCAACGCCTGGGAGAAGTCCCCGGAGGACTCGGGGTTCCGCCGGTAAAGGTGCATCTCATGGGCTTCGTTCCCGTCGTTGCGCATTTGCAGGTTGATCCTTCCCGGGGCGATCGAGGGCGGGACTCCCTCGTATCGGAACTCGGTGGCCCCGAATTCCAGCTCCCGCAGGCCACAGCTCTCGACGTTGACCGCGTTCAACCGCTCCCTGGAGCCAACAAGTTCGGCCGAGCGGAATCCGGCCGGGTCCTGGGTTCTCACCAGCTCGCGATAAGAGGCGATTTGGCTCTCCAGCTCGGATCTTGCCGCGGCCGGGGCCACTTCGAGCATCGATTCCGTCAACAGGATCATCCGGCCGGCAATCACCGCAGCAGGCTGACCGTCTTCTTCGGAAGCGTCCGAGTCGACGGCGGGGAGTCGGACGGCATCCCGCTCGACCATAGTTGCGCAGTAGGCGACGAGTGGATCCTCCCCCGCTTCACCGGGCGAAGCGCCGTCATCCCTGCCGACGCGGAAAACCGCCGCCAGCATGAGCAGCGGAATCGCTACCGCCATCGCCATTCGAAGGCCCCGATGGTCGACCGGACCCCTGTTACCTCTGGGGGCCGCCGGCTCGGAGGGCCGGTCATGGTCGTTGTCGGCCAAACCCTCGTCGCCGTAGTCCTCCCCAGCGCCGTCGTCCCAGAAGTCGTCGCTCAACCGCTACCCCCTGCCGTGCGGACGGCAAGGCTTACTAGGTGCGGAGGAACGATCGCTTAGCGGCTTCCGTTGCGAGGGTCCCGTTGCCGAACCCGGCCATGGGTTGCCGGCATCCTGCTGGCCCTCATCACCAGGCCGCCCGAGATTAGTGCCAGGGCGAACGCAAACCACTGCAGGAAGTCGGCTCCGGTGCGGGTGAGCACCGAGGGCTTGGGGGCTACAGGAGGCGGAGGTGGTGGAGGTGGAGGTGCCGCGCCGGGAGGCGGAGGCGGAGGCGTCGGGGAGACCGCCACCGGTGTGATCCTGATCGTGGCGTCGTCGGAATCCTGGACCTGATTGCCCTCGTCGTCTCGTGCAGTTGCGGTGACGACGTCGGTCTGGCTCCGGGCCGAGTTGCCGGTGAACTGCACCTCGAACTCGCAAACGTAGCTGCCACCGGGCTGGATCGTCCCACCGGTGCGACAAGTGCCTCTGCCGTTCAGGTCGCCGTAGATATCGTCGACCAGGTGGGTCAGCAGAATCGGCTCAACGCCCGGGTTCCTCACTTCAACCCGGAAGGTAAACGCCCCACCGGGAACCGGCCGCTCGATCGGCACCGCGGTCTTGATGACCTGGATTCTGGGCAGTGCGTCGAGGATCGCCACGGTGGCATCGTCGTCGTCCTGGACCGTCCGTCCCTCGGAGTCCCGGCCGGTGACGGTTACGACGTCGGTCTGCCGGTCTCCGCCCTGCCCGAAGAACTCACCGGCGAAGGCGCAGCTGACGCTGGCCCCCGGGGCGAGGACGTCGCCGATCAGGTCGTCACAGGTGTTCTGTCCGCCGCGGGTTCCCAGGTTGCCGTAGATGTCGTCGGTCAGCGAGATGATCGTCAGCGGGACATCGCTGGTGTTGGTGACCACCACGGTGAAGATGAAGGTTCCGCCCGGCTCCAGGCGAGATCCCGGCGTTGCCGACTTGTCGAGGTGAATAGATAGCGGTCCCTGCGGCCTGGGGGTGAGGGTGATGACCGCGTCGTCGTCGTCGGTGACGGTCCTGCCTAGCGAGTCCGTCCCGATTACCGTCACCACGTCTCGCTGAGTGGCTCCCGCCACGCCGGTGAAGGTGACCGTGAAGCTGCAGGGAGCGGTGCTCTGCCCCGGCTGCAACGTGTCACCGATCAGATCGTCACAGGTGTTCGGCTCCGGACGGGTTGCCAGGTTGCCGTAGATATCGTCCACCAGCGAAGTGATCACCAGGGGCACCGGACCGGTGTTGGTCACCACGACGAAGAAGGTGAAGTCGCCCCCCGGCACTACCCGGCTGGCGGGACTCACCGTCTTGTCGACCCGGATCGCCGGAGGAGGAGGAGGAGGAGGCGGCTGAACAACGGCCGTCACAACCGTTTGCTCGTTCGGGGCATTGCAGGGCGAGCTCGCCGGAGCGTTATTGCTGCGCCGTTGGGC
>DATLGP010000102.1:0-5472 GCA_035540395.1 Actinomycetota bacterium | reverse complement strand
GCCGAGGTGTCCAACTCCACCTATTCCGAGGACTTCAAAAAGGCGCATCCCGAGAGGTTCTTCGAGATGTACATCGCCGAGCAGCAGATGGTCGCAGCCGCGGTCGGAATGCAGGTTGTGGACCTGGTGCCGTTCTCCTCGACCTTCGCAGCCTTCCTCACCCGCGCCTACGACTTCATTCGCATGGCGGCCATCTCTCAGGCGAACATCCGCCTGGCAGGATCCCACGCGGGGGTGTCGATCGGCGCCGACGGCCCGTCGCAGATGGCCCTGGAGGACCTGGCCATGATGCGGGCGGTGTTCGGGAGCACGGTCCTTTATCCTTCCGACGCCAATCAGACGGCACAACTCGTGGCTGCCATGGCCGACCTTGACGGCATCAGCTACATGCGAACCACCCGCGAGAAGACCATGCTTGTCTATGACGCCAACGAGACCTTCCCGATCGGCGGCTCCAAAACGGTACGTTCGTCCGACAACGACAGCGTCACGGTCGTCGGGGCCGGAATCACGGTTCACGAGGGCGTGAAGGCTGCCGACGAGCTGAAGGGCGAAGGCGTCAACATCCGGCTGGTGGACGCCTACTCGGTCAAACCTATCGACGGCCAGGGCATCGCCGACGCAGTCAAGGCAACCGGCGGCAAGCTGGTCATCGCCGAGGATCACTGGCCAGAGGGCGGCATCGCCGACGCCGTGCTGGCGGCATTCGCCGAGCTCGGATTCAAAGACTTCACCCTTAGCCACCTGGCGGTCCGGGAGATGCCGGGATCCGGTGAGCCGATGGAGTTGCTGAACGCCGCTAAGATCGACGCCGAGCACATCGCGAAGGCCGTGAGGGATCTTCTGTCCTAACCTTCACAACCAACCGAGCGCCCCTCTCCGGAGGGGCGCTTTTGCTTTCCGGCATGGTCCGTTGTCATGGGCGGACACCCTCGGAGCCGCCCACCCCCCGGGGGTGCCTGCGGCGGACGAATCTCAACCCCTGCCAGTCGTGGTCGATGGCACAGGACTTGTTGTCCACCAGTCCCGCGGCCAGCCCCACATCCTGCACCAGCTCGAAACTGAGGTCGTTCTCAATGGGCGATGACTTCTTCGGCCAGGCAACCCAGATGCCACCGGCCGGAGCCAGCTTTACCCAGAGCCCGCGAAACCGTCCGGCCAGGTCCTGATACCGGGTGACGAACATCACCACCACGTCCGGGGCCCCTTCCACCTCCCCCTCCGCCAGCTCGGCGCCGTCCGGCAACCTTCCCAGCGCCCGGGAAAAGCCCTGGGGGGGCGAGTCCAAAAGGACCAGGCTCTCCTGCTTGATTCCCAGCTTTCGGTACAGGGGGGTGCCGGAATAGTCGGTCCTCTTCTGCGCAGCCATGTATGGGAAAGTCGATCTCTAGACCTGAGCCACCGAAGCCTGCTCCAGGGCCTGCCTGATCCGCTCGAAGTCCTCCGCGGGGATCTCGTGGAGGTTGCCCTGGAATGCCAGGCGCCAGTGCTCGGCCGGCCACTTGGAAACGTACGCCATCTGCCGTGCGACGCCTTCGACATCGATCCAAGCCTCGCGATCGAGGACCAGCTCCTTGCGAATCGGGACCCGCCAGGGGTAGTCCTCCTCGGGCTTCTTGCCCTCCCAGATGGGCTCGTGATCTTCGAAGCAGGGGCCGGTGATGGTTGCGTAACCCGCGAAAACCATTTCTTTTGTCACGTACCAGACGAGCTTGTCGCCCTCGGCCATGCGTTCGGCTTTGCGCCGCTGCCGGGTTTTGAACCCCTGAACCTGGAATCCCAGCTGTTCGGTCTTCTCGAAATTCGCTTCCCCGCTGACTGCAATCCAGTAACTCGGCAACGACTCCCCTTCCTGTGCGGTGTTTCCCCACAGGGGACCCTACAACGAGAGCATCCTGTGAAGTCTGGGTACTAGGAGTAACCTCGTCAGGTGGAGCTGCAGCCCCTACATCCCAATGTCCGCAAGCTCTGGCACGTGCTGGCGCTGATCTTCGTCGTGCCGCTGGTGGTTGCCGCCATCGTGGCCGGTTCCCTGCTGCAGCTGCCTTCGGCGGTCATTTTGCTGCTTTCGCTGGTGTTGTTGCTGGCGGCCGCCGTCGTTCCCCGGCTCGCCTACCGGCGGTGGAGGTACACCATTCGGAAGTCGGATCTGTACACCTCACGAGGAGCCATCTGGCACGTGGAGACCGTGGTGCCCTTTGACAGGATCCAGTTCGTAGAATCACGGCAGGGTCCCCTGGACCGGGCGTTCCAGCTGACGGGGGTCGTCGTCTACACCGCGGCGGGGAAGGCCTCCAGCATCCCGGGCCTTGATGTCGCCACCGCGGAGTCGATCAGAGAGGACCTCTCCAAGGTTGCAGGAACAGTCACCGTCTGATCCCCCGCCCCCGGACCCTACGCACCCGCTACCTGCCGGTGGCTACCGGCTGCGCCCCTCGGCGGTACCGATCTGGTTCTTGTACGACGCGGGACGCGTGGTCCTGGGCCTCATTCCGCTGGCCATAGTCGGCGGCGGGCTCTCGCCGCTTTTCCTGGTGATCGGGCTGTTCATGCTCATCTCCCCGGCGATCAAGTACTCGCGCTTCCGCTACGACATCCTGGGCAACACCCTGGTGGTGCAGGGAGGCCTTCTCAGCCGCTGGCGGCGGGTGATCCCGCGCGAGCGGGTGCAGAGCATCGACGTTGTCGAAAAGCTGCGCCACCGAGCATTCGGGGTGGTGGAGTTGCGTATCGAGGCGGTCGGAGGAAAGCAGACCGAGGCGGCGCTGGTAGCGCTGTTGCCGGACGAAGCGGAAAGGATCCGGCAGTGGGCCTCGAGCGGCAAGGACCAGACGGCCGGCAGCGAGAGCGAGGAGGATGAGCAGGCGCCGCTCGCCCGGCTCTCGCGCAAGGACCTGCTGCTCGCCGGCATGACAGGCGGGCGGGTGGCCGTCCTCGCCGCCCTGCTCGGTTACGGGATCGAGGTCTTCGGCGAGAACTCGTTCGAGGCAGTCGCCGACTTTGTGCGCGGCTTGATGCCGGGTGAATCGCTGGTGGTGGCGATCTCGCTGCTGGCGGTTCTGACGGTGACCCTGTCGCTGGCGCTGAGCATCGCGTTGACAATCCTGATCTATTGGGAGTTCACCGTGCGGTTGCAAGACAACCGCCTGGTGATCACCAGAGGTCTTCTGGAGCGCCGCCGGGCCCAGATCCCGCTGAGGCGGGTCCAGGCCGTCCAGGTCGACGAGAACGTCGTTCGCAGGCTCCTGGGGCTCGCCAGCCTGACCGTCGTAGTAGCCGGATACAGCGCCGAGGCCCAGGAGAACCAGGAGAGCAGCGTCCTGCTGCCCCTCGGCAGCAGGCAAAAGGCCTGGCAGGTTGCCTGCGAGGTTCTGGGGGCGCCGGACCTGGCCCTGACCGATCTTCAGAGACCGCCTTTTCGAGGAGCGATCCGGCGGGCGCTTCTCCCCACGCTGGCCGGCCTGGCCGCCGGTACGGCGGCCTGGATGACTCTCGGACAGGTGGGCGCCGCAGGGTACCTGTTGGTCCCGGCGTTCTGGCTGGGGGGATGGCTGCTATGGCGATGCCGGGGCCACCGCCTGGTTCCCGGGTTCGTGCTCGTTCGATCCGGCTTCCTCGTTCGAAGGACGACGATTGTGCCGGAGGCCAACATTCAGCACCTGCAGTTGACCTGGTCTATCTTCCAGAAGGTATTCAGGCTGGCTACGGTCAGGTTTCACATCCCCGGAAGCCACCGCAAGGCCTCGGACATGGAGAGCCTGGACGCCCGACAATGGTTCCTTCGACTGAGCGAGGACACATCGCCGGGGCTGGCGGGCTCCCGCTAGCCTCCCAAGCTCGGGCCCCGCCCGACATCCTGGTCCTGCCCCAACTCGTGCATCTTGTCCAGAGCCTCCTGCTCGGGGATTCCCAAAGCGTTCAAAGCCAGCTTGAATCCGTTGTTGAACCCGCTCTTCCACGCCCGCTCTACCTCGTACACCGGGTTGTCGATGTCCTCCTTTGCCGCATCGAACGCAGCCTGCGCCGCCTCCTGCACATCCAGCCAGGTTCCGTCACCCACGTGGTTGAGCCTCCTTAGGTCGCTTGAGTAGTTGACCTCCCCAGCCTAACGACTGCGGCGGCCGAGCCATCATTGCGTTATCATTGAGCTCGCAAGTATCTTACAGAAGGAGCGAACCGTGACCACACCTTTCGACCTGCTCGTACGTATCACCCGGGCTCACGCGGCGATGGCACGCCGGGTCGACCGGGCGCTGGCGGCCCATGGGCTGAGCCTGAACGACCTGATGATCCTGCTCCACCTGGGCTCCGCTCCGGACGGACGCCTGCGGCGGGTGGACCTCGCCGACCGGCTGGGCATGACGGCATCCGGCGTCACGAGAGCCCTCGGTCCCCTGGAGCGCATCGGGCTGCTGGTGCGCGAAGCCAACCCCCGCGACGCCAGGGTGGCCTACGCATCGCTTACGCCGACCGGCCGAACGATCGCCGGGGAGGCCCGCCTGACGGCCGAGAGGACGTCAGACCTGCTGTTCACCGAGGCCGGCTCCGACGGGTCGGATCTCGATGCGCTTGCCCGGCTGCTGGAAAGCCTGGGAGGTCACGGCCTCCCGGCAAGCAGCCCGGGCGCCGTCGGCGGCTGATCAGCTGACGGTGATCGACGAGGCCATGTCTTCGTTCTCCGGGTTTTCCGGATCGGATGTGTGCGGACGGCAGTAAAGGACGTAGGTTCCCGGACGGTCGGGAATCTGAATGACCTTTGCGCCGGCAGCCACAAATCCTTCGTCGATTCCCAGCTCGTCGATTGTGAAGGTGTGATGGAACGGGTCGTCGTTCTTTACGTAGATCGTTCCCCCTGCAGATACCTCGTATTGGGGGCTGTCGAACTTGAATTCCCTCATGGAGGCACTTGCCTCGGCTTCACCTGCGGTTGCGGTGGGACGGGTCAGCAGGTTCAACGCACCGGATACCAGCGCCGCTGCTACCACAATGCCGAGCGCCAAACGGATGCCCAGCTTCTCGCCGCCTTCGGCTCGGGAGGTCTGGCGCCCTTTCCGCCTGGCAACAAGTGCGGCAATACACGCCCCGACGGCAAGCAGCGCGCCCGGCATTACCAGCACACCCGCTGTGAAGTCGAAGAACGATGCCGGCTGCGCCAACCCGAATGCGGTCCAGAACAACGCCATGGCCAGAAGCAGCCCGGCCACTATTCCTACGATCTTGGACCAGGTGCCGAAGCGCCAGACCAGGAACGCCGAAACAAAGGCCACACCGATCGTCGTGATGAAAAAACCGAGCTCCTCACCCGGATCGAGGCCCCAGATCAAAACCGCCGCAAGGATGAGAACGGGCCCCGAACCCGCCAGCACAAAACCCAACGTTGCAAGCCGGGTCCACTTCGCCTTCTGTCGATCCGCCATGACCAATGCCTTTCTCGTCGAGGGCCTGGCCACAAATGATATGGATATAGATACC
>DATLGP010000101.1:0-6118 GCA_035540395.1 Actinomycetota bacterium | reverse complement strand
GCTGGGGACGAAACACATCGACTACAACGGGCGCCTGTGCATGGTCTCGGCCGCCGCGGCCAACAAGAAGGCGTTCGGAGTGGACCGGGCGGCCAACCCGTGGTCGGACATGCTCGAGTCCGACGTCATCATGCTGCTTGGCGCCAACGTAGGGGAGTGCTTCCCCGTGGCGACCCAGTACTTCTGGGGGGCCCGGGACCGGGGAGCGAAGCTGATCACCGTTGACCCGCGGGAGACCCCGATCGCCCGTACCGCCGACATCCACGTGCCGCTGCGGCCGGGGACCGACGCCGCCTTCTGCAACGGCGTGCTGCACGTGGTGGAGCGGGAATGCCTGCTAGACGAAGAGTTCATAGCCTCCCGCACCACCGGGTGGGAGCAGGTCCGGCCCGGCCTTTCCGAATACACCCCGGAGCGGGTGGGTCAGGTCTGCGGCCTTGATCCGGGTCTGATCGAAAAGGTAGGTCTCACCTGGGGCCGGGCCGCCAAGGCGATGGCCTTTCATGCCCGGGGGATCGAGCACCATATCCAGGGGGTCGACAACTGTCTTTCGGTGATCAACCTGTGCCTGGCCACCGGGCAGTTCGGCGCCGCGGGGATGGGCTACGGCACGATCACCGGCCAGGGCAACGGCCAGGGCGGGCGGGAGCACGGCCAAAAGTCCGACCAGCTGCCCGGCCAGCGCATGATCGAGGACCCCGAGGCCCGCGCCCATATCTGCCGGGTGTGGGGGATAACCGACGACGAGCTTCCCCGGGCCGGAACCTCGGCGGTGGAGATGGTGCACCAGGCGGAGGCGGGGGAGATCAAGGGCTGGATCGGGATCTGTAACAACCCGATGGTCTCCATGCCCGACTCTGCCCGGATCAACCGGGGGTACGACGCCCTGGAGTTCCATTGCCAGATCGACTTCTTCCTCTCCGAGACCTGCGCCCGCGCCGACCTGGTGCTGCCGGGAACCTCCTGGGCGGAGGATGAGGGGGTTTCCACCAACGCCGAGGGCCGGGTGGTCAAGTACAACAAAGCCTCGGAGCCTCCGGGCGACGCCAGACCGGACTGGTGGATCATCTGCGAGATCGCCCGTCGCCTGGGCCGGCACGCCGACAAGTTCGCCTTCTCCAGCCCGCGGGAGCTGTTCGAAGAGCTTCGGGTGGCATCGGCCGGGGGACAGGCGGACTACTCGGGGATGACCTACGAGCGAATCGAGGAAACCGGTGGCATCTTCTGGCCCTGCCCGGCCGAGGACCACCCCGGCACTCCCCGGTTGTTCGGCGAGCGTTTCCACCACCCGGACGGCCGGGCCAGGTTCCACGCCGTCGAGTGGCGGCCCCCGGCCGAGGAGGTGGACCGCAAGTACCCGCTTCGGCTGACCACCGGACGCACTGTCGCCCACTACCTCTCGGGCAACCAGACCCGGCGGATCGATTCTCTGGTCCAGCAGACGCCGCGTCCGTGGGTTGAGGTCCACCCGAGCCTGGGCTTCGCCAACGGGGACCCGGTGACGGTGACCACCCGCAGGGGTTCGGCCACCTATCCGGCGCTGGTAGTTTCCAGCATCCGGGAGGACACCGTGTTCATCCCATACCATTGGGCCGGACGGGTTGCGGCCAACCTGATGACCGTCGACGCGCTGGACCCCACGTCGCGTATCCCCGAGTTCAAGGTGTGCGCCTGCCGCCTGGAGCCCGGAAGCAAGATCGACGAGCCTCCCGCCCCGCCGGTGCCGCCGGGCGTCGCAGAGTACCCGAGGGTCGGCGGGCTCGACCGGGAGGAGCCCTCGGCTCCCCAGGGCAGGGGGACGGGAAGAGGATGAGAAGCAAAAACCTGTTCATCGATCCCGGCCGGTGTATCGGCTGCCAGGCCTGTGTCGCGGCTTGCCGGGAGTGTGATTCGCACAAAGGGCGGTCGATGATCCACCTGGACTACGTGGACATGGGCAGCTCCACCGCCGCCATGCCCACCGTGTGCATGCACTGTTCGGACCCGGTGGCGCCCTGCGCCCAGGTCTGCCCGGTGGATGCCATTCCCGTGGGCAGCGACGGGGTGGTGGGGACTGCGTCGGCCGAGCTGTGCATCGGCTGCGGCAACTGCGTGCACGCCTGCCCGTTCGGTGTGCCCAAGCTGGACGTAGCCGAGATGCTTCAGTACAAGTGCGACCTCTGTTACGACCGGAGCTCGCAGGGTTTGCTGCCGATGTGCGCCTCGGTCTGTCCCACCGACGCCCTGTTCTACGGCACCTACGACGAGCTGTTGCAAAAGCGGCCTTCCGCTCAGGCGGTCGACGTGTTCGAGTTCGGCGAGCAAATGATCGCCACCGGCAACGCAGTCGTGGCTCCGGCGGGTCGCAACGACGCCATCCCCGGGGGGTACTCGGTATGGTCCGAGCTGGCGCAGGACGACAGTTGAGCGAAACCCGCTTGCAGGAGGACCGGACTGCTCGCCTCCGGGACGGCACCCTGATCAACCGCCGCGACTACCTGAGGATGCTGGTGCTGGCATCGGGGGGCCTGTTGCTGGGGACCACCGGACTGGCTTCGGGCGTCTTCCGCCGGCATGGAGCGGGAACGGGCCCGGCCAAGCGGGTGGCGGAAAGCCTGGCGCCCGGACAGATGCTGACGTTCTCCTTCCCCGGAGAAGACGATCCGGTGATCGGCATGCGGCTTGGCGACGGCAAGATGGTGGCCTTCTCCTCGGTGTGCACGCACCTGTCCTGTGCAGTGCTCTGGCGACGCGACAAGGGGGTACTGGAGTGCCCGTGTCACAAGGGGTTCTTCGACGAACGCACCGGCGAGGTGCTGTCCGGGCCCCCGCCGCGGGGGCTGCACCCGGTGAGGCTCGAGCAACGGGCAGACGGGATCTACGCTGTAGGTGAGGAGGGCTGAGCCCCGGTCACGTCACCGCTTGCGGTTGGCGCGGCCGAGGACAAGACCGGCGAGCCCGGCGGCGCCGACCGGAGCCCAAAGGCGGACCTGCCGGTCCCGCATCGCAGTCTGGGCGGCGATCGCACCGGGCGCCCCGTGTACCCCGCCCCCGGGATGGACTGAAGCCGAGGCGAGATACAGGTTCTTGACCGGTGTCCGCGCTCCGCGGGTGCCGGGGGTGGGCCGGAACATGAGCTGTTGATGAAGCTGCGCCGTACCGCCCCCGAGGGCCCCGCGCACCAGGTTCTCGTTCGCTTCCTCGAAAAGAGGCGGCGTCCTGATGAACCTGCCGAGTATCAGGTCCCGGAAACCCGGGGCGTGCTTTTCGACCTCCTGCTCTATCCGCTCCAGGTATTGCCGGGTCTCCGGGGCGTCCCACCTGCCGGCCAGGCTGCCGCCGGCGTCACCCTTGATCTGTTGCGGCACGTGGGTGTAGGCCCAGGCGGTGGCCGTCCCCTCCGGTGACCTGGTGGGGTCGGCGGTGTTCATCTGCCCGAACACCAGGTAGGGCCTCTCTGGGACCAGCCCCATCGCCAGCTCCGCCGACGACCGGGTCAGGTGGTCGATGCCGTCGGTGATGTGGATCGTGCCCGCCCGGCCGGCATCGGTTGCCTTCCAGGGAACCGGTCCGCCGAGGGCCCAGTCGACCTTGACCGTCGCGTTGTCGAACTGGAAGTTGGCTATGTCCCCAAGCAGAGCGGGCGGAAGGTGAGCCGCGCCGACCAGGTCCAGGTACAGCGCCGGTGCCGACACGTCGGCCAGAACCGCCCTCCTGGTCCGGTAATGAGTCCCGTCGGCCGTCGTCACCGCAACCGCGGTTCCCTTACGCACCTCGATCCCGCTAACCCGGCTGTTGCACAGGACCCGTCCGCCCCGGCTATCGAGCCGCCGAACCATTGCTCCGGTCAGGTTGCCCGCGCCCCCTTGCGGAACCGGAAACCCGCGGTGCTGTCCCAGGGCACACAGAAGCAGCCCGAGCAACCCGCTACCGGGAACCTCGGGGGCCAGGTCGGCGTGCAGCGAGCTGCCGGCCAGCAACAGGCCCGCCTGCCGCGAGGTGAAGATCTCCTCGGCCATGCGCCGAACCGGCAGCGACCAGAAACGCAGCTGCCGGGTCAGCCGGCTCGGACCAAGGGTTGCAGCCAGTTTTGCCGCCGGAAGGATCGGCGGAAACGAGCTCATCAGCACCGGCAGGAGCTCATCCTCGGTCTCGTGCCAAAGGCCGAAGATCCGCCGCCATGACTCGCCGTCGCCCGGGGCGAACGACTCCAGGCAGGCAACGGTCTCCTCCAGGTTTTCCGAGAGGAAGGCACACCTGCCGTCCTCCATCGGGTGGGCGATCACCAGAGGGGAGCGTCGCCAGACGAGGCCGTGGGCCTCGAGCTTCAGGCCGGCCAAGGGCGAGGAGGCGGCAGCGAGCGGGTAAAAGGCGCTGAACAGGTCGTGGGTGAACCCCGGCACTCCGGTCAACGGCCCGCTTCGAACTGCTCCGCCGGGCTCCGGCTGGGCCTCGAGCACCAGGACGTCCCAGCCCTGGTCCGCCAGCAGGTTGGCGGCCACCAGTCCGTTGGGTCCGGCGCCGATGACGATGGCGTCGGGGTCGCTCACGCGCTGCCTCTGCCCGTCTCCTCCAGTCGGCTGCCCGCCAGCCAGCTCGCGGCCGCCACGCCGCCGGCGATGAATCCGATCAGTATGCGGGGGCTCGAAGTCCTTCTTAACGCTCGAAGGGTTCCCAGACCATCGGCTGCGTCCGCCAGGGCTCCCACCTTCAGCCACACGGCCGGGTTGCGTCCATCCCCCAGCGCCTGCAGTGTCCCCACGCCCAGGGCGATGTCCCGGGCCCCAATTGCCATTGCCATTGCCTTGACCTTCGAAGAGTGCGGGTCCGCTCCCAGCCAGATCCTCATCGCCAGGCCGGGCGTCAGGATTGCTGCCGTACCGATGCCCACCCGTGCCGCGGCCACGGCGTAAGCCAGCATTCGGATCTGTTGGGGGGTCACCGTGCCGCCCCTCGCAGGTCAAGCTCCCCGGTGGCCACCTGCCGGACGTGCGACATGTGCCCACCGACGTAGCCGTCGCCCAAAGCCACCAGACCACCGGCAACCCCCAGAAGGCGTCCCCGTCCCCCCTTGCGCCGCACCAGGTACGAGGCCGAGTACAGTCCGATCGCCAGGGATATCCCGGCCAGGTGCGCCAGCCCCACCCGCCGCTGTTCGATTCGTTCCTCTTCCGCCCATTCCAGCAGGCCGCTGAGGTACGCCGGGACGGAGACCAGCAGGCCGAAGCCCAGGAGCCTTCGGGCGCTGTCCGCCGAGCCCCGCGGGCCGAACAGGTCCAGGAACGAGGCGGCCATCCAGGGACCTTCCACGAAGTCGCTCAACATCGGGTGGGCGCCGTGTCCCAACCAGTTGCCGCGCAGTGCCTGCCGCACCGGCCCGGGGGGCAGCGAAGCAAGGATCGTCCCACGCAGCAGATCGGCCGGCGGGTCGAGGGCGGAACAGGATTCAACCCGTTCGATCCTTGCCAGAAGAGCCCGTCCGGTATCCGGCACATTCAAGTGATTGACCACGTCCTGCAGATACCCGCCTTGGCGACCGCCCAAGCAACTATGCCGGAGCCGGCTTGGCAGCCGGCATTGGGCAAACCTTGGGAAAACCACTGTGAACAGCGACGTTACCGGAACGCAACCGCTCAGACACCTGGGTGCAACCTGGGCCGAGGATGGTTTGGGTATGGATCAACCACTTCGACACCTGCCCTCGGGGGCCGCCGACATTGAGGCGTCCCACCGGACTCAGGCTGCGCAGCTGAACCGCCGGATAGTACTCGTGGGGATCGTCGTCCTGGTCGAGCTGGCGGCGCTGACCGCCGCACTGGGGGCCTGGGCGGAGGGACGTATGCCCGATGTCCTGTGGATCCTCAGCCTTCAGGCGGTGACGTTCCTGTTGGCAATCGGGCTATCGGCGGCTCCCCCCCCAATGCGGGCCCGGCGGCTCATGCCTCCTTCTGCCGAGCCGGTAACCGCCGAATAGCTCTACCGGTTTTGGCTTTCAACCCTTCAGGCAACAACCGCCCGGCCTATCCAGCTCTCAGATTCGGCTGCGTGAATGAGCCCGTCCCGGATGCTTTGTCAGCCGTCCGTTGAGGATCCGGGCGGGCCGCCGGATCCTCAACGGACGGCTGACAAAGCATCCGGG
>DATLGP010000100.1:0-3417 GCA_035540395.1 Actinomycetota bacterium | reverse complement strand
GGGTCAACCCGAGCGTCTTCCGCCGGGGGACCATGGCCTGCACCGGGATCGAGTTCTGCAAACTGGCGATCGTGGAGACCAAGAGCCGGGCCGACTGGCTGTACCGCGAGCTCGAGGAGAGGCTGCCCGGCTTCGACGAGCCCATCCGCATCAACCTCAACGGGTGCCCCAACTCCTGCGCCCGGTTCCAGATAGCCGACATCGGATTGATGGGGTCGCTCATGACCAAGCCCGACGGGACCAAGATCGACGGATTCCAGGTCCACCTGGGAGGACACCTGGGCGACGACTACCGGTTCGGCCGCAAGGTCAAGGGCCTGAAGGTGCCGGCCCACACCCTCGCCGACTACGTCGAGAAACTGCTGCGCACGTACCTGGCCACCAGGACCTCCGGCGAGAAGTTCCACGATTGGTCGGCCCGGGCGCCCGAGGCATGGCTGAAATGACCCCGGCCGAGGCAATTCTGGAGAAACGACGCACCCGGGCGCTGCCGGTCATCACTGCGCCTGCCGGCGGCACCGAGGGCCCGGCACTACCAGACTTCGAAGGTACGGCCGCCCAGGACATCCTGGAGTGGGCGTTCGCGGAGTTCGGCCTGGAGGTGGTGCTGGCCAGCTCCATGCAGGACTCGGTTCTCATCGACCTGGCGTGGAAGATCGAGCCGCGGGTCGAGGTGTTCTTCCTGGACACCGGATTCCACTTCTACGAGACCCTGGCCACCGCCAAAGCGGTCCGTCGGCGATACAACCTGAATCTGGTGATGCTGGACCCGGTGGACGAGCCGGCGGTGTGGTCCGAGGAGGGCTACAAGGCCTGTTGCGCCGCCCGCAAGGTTCTGCCGATGAACAACTACCTGAAGAACAAGAAGGCCTGGATGTCGGGCCTGCGCCGGGCGGAGTCGGAGACCCGGGCGCACGCCAAGGCGGTCGAGTGGGACGCCGGCCGCGGACTGGTAAAGATCAACCCGATCGTGGAGTGGTCCAACCGCAAGGTCGAGCGGTATATCAAAGACAACGACCTGATCGTCAACCCACTGAAGCTTGAGGGCTACGCCTCCATCGGCTGCGTGCCGTGCACCATTCCCGGCAACGGCCGCGAGGGGCGCTGGTCAGGATCGCTGAGGGTGGAATGCGGCATTCATCAGGTGCACCCTGCGGTGGCCGACCCGGTCGACCCCCAAGCCACCGGCTAGCCCACCGTGAGCGAGCCGGAGGCAGGCCCGTCCCGGGCCCAGCCGTACTACTGCCCCTACTGCGGCGAGCAGGACTTCGTTCCCGTCGACGAGCCGGGCCGTTACTACTGCCAGTCGTGCAACCGCCGGTTCCAGGTGAAGATGCTGGGGCTCGGCAACTAGACACCGATCGCCCGCCGGCACGACCAGGCGATAAGCAGTCGATAACCGGTTCGACTCCCAGATTTCACACGCGCTGAATCGGTCCGCAACCGCAGCGCAACAAACCTCGCCAATCCTGGTGGAGCAGCAGCCGCTACCGGCCGGGAGGCTCAATGACCAAGACCGAATTGCCACGCGCGCTCGACCAGCCGGTGCAAGGGCCCGGAAGAGTCCGCAGCCTGTGGAGCTTCCAGGGCCGCTACCGCACCCTTCACCTGACCTGGTTTGCCTTCTTCCTCAGCTTCGTCGTGTGGTTCAACTTCGCGCCGTTCGCCGGGGTCGTCGGCGCACAGTTGGGACTGACCAAGTCCCAGCTCACCACCCTGGCGCTGTGCAATGTGGCGCTAACGGTCCCCGCCCGGGTGCTCATCGGGATGCTCCTGGACCGGCTGGGTCCTCGCCGGGTGTACGCCTCGATCCTCATCTTCAGCGCGGTCCCCTGCCTGGTCTTTGCCTTTGCCACCTCGTTCAACATGATGGTTTTCAGCCGGCTGGCCCTCAGTGTGGTGGGAGCCGGCTTCGTGGTGGGAATCCGGATGGTTTCCGAATGGTTTCCCCCCAGGGAGCTCGGCACCGCCGAAGGGGTCTACGGCGGCTGGGGTAACTTCGGCTCCGCCGCGGCAGCCGCGCTGCTGCCCACGGTGGCCGGAATCATCGGAGGTCCCCAGGGCTGGCGCTGGGCGATTGCCTCCACCGGGATCATGGCTGCCTCCTACGGCCTGTACTACCTGAGGGCGGTGAGCGACACCCCCGACGGCCGTCCCTATGCCGGGTCTCGCCGGGCCGGGGCGTTGGAGGTAACCAGCCGGAAAGCCGTCTGGGGCCTGGCGGCGCTCACCGTGCCGCTCACCGGGGTACTGGGGCTGATCGTCTGGCGGATCCGAATTGTCGACGTAATCTCGAACCGCGTCATGTGGATCCTGCTGGCGGGGGTGGCCGGGTTGCTGGCCTTCCAGCTCCGGCTGGTCTTCAAGGTCAACGCCCCCGCGCTCCGCAACGGCTACCCGCAGGAGGACGGCTACCAGTTTCGATCGGTCTCCATCCTTTCGCTGGCGTACTTCTGCAATTTCGGATCCGAGCTCGCGATCGTGTCGATGCTTCCGATCTTTTTCGCCGACACCTGGGGCCTGGGTCCCACGGTTGCCGGCCTGACGGCAAGCGGCTTCGCCTTCATGAACCTGGTGGCCCGGCCCGCGGGCGGGTTGATGTCCGATCTGCTGGGAAGCCGCCGCCGCACCCTGCGGTTCCTGCTGCTGGGACTGGGCTTCGGCTACTCGGCGATGGCGTTCATAGGACCGGGCTGGCCGGTGCTGGTTGCCGTGGGGGTGACGATGGCCTGTTCGCTGTTCGTCCAGTCCAGCGAAGGCGCCACCTTCGCCATCGTCCCGCTGGTCAAAAAGCGGGTCGGCGGGCAGATCGCCGGCATTGTCGGCGCTTCGGGCAACGTGGGAGCGATTGTCTTCCTCACGGTTCTTCTGTTCGTCCCGGCGCAGACCTTCTTCCTGGTCATTGGAGCGGCGTCGCTGCTCGCCAACCTGGCCTGCCGCTGGTTGCCCGAGCCGCAGGACGGTTTTGCTCCCGACCTGGTCCAGGACGTTCCCGCCCGGGTGCTCCACGAGAGTGCTTTCGCAGCCGGCCCCGTACCGCGGGAGTTGGAGCCGCAGACCGCCGGTTAGCCCAGACCATTTTCCCCGCCGGGGCCCGGTCCGTATAATGGCAGCCTCTTAGGGAAGGGCCAACAAACTTGCGGAGCCGAGCCGTTGTCGCCGGCGTGCTGAGCGCCCTGATCCTGATTGCCCTGCCCACACTGGCCTTGGCTGCCGAGTTTCGACACGGCGAAGGCAGGCAGAACATCAGCGGCCCGGTCGACGACGACGTCTACGTTGCCGGCGACGAGATAGTGGTGTCCGGCGAGGTAACCGGAGACGTCTTCGCTGCGGGGCGCCGGGTGAGCCTGACCGGCTCGACCGGCCATTCGTTCTTCTCCGGAGCCCAAAACGTCACTATCTCCGGCACCGTAGGGC